>VBCZ01000199.1 GCA_005889025.1 Betaproteobacteria bacterium | reverse complement strand
CCGGCCGCGGCAAGCTGCGGCGCGCTGCTCGTTCAGGTCGCGCGCGACGAGTCCGCCGAACCACCCGATTCGGCATGGCAAAAAGCATGGGAAGGTCGCCGACGCGGCGACGACACCGAGCGCTTCGTTCTCTTCGTTCGCAATAGCATGGCTTCACGATGAGATTTTTCGACGAAGCGACTATAGAGGTGATTGCCGGCGACGGAGGCAACGGAGTGGTCTCTTTCAGACGGGAGAAATACGTTCCGCGCGGCGGCCCGGACGGCGGCGACGGCGGGCGCGGCGGCAGCATCTGGGCGATCGCCGACGAAAACATCAACACGCTCATCGATTATCGCTATGCGCGCATTCATCGTGCCAAACGAGGCGAGCATGGACGCGGCGCCGACAAGTACGGGCGGGGCGCCGAAGACATCGTCCTGCGCATGCCCGTAGGAACCATGATCACCGATGCAGACAGTGGCGCTGCTGGCGCAGGGCGGCAAGGGCGGCCTGGGCAACTTGCATTTCAAGTCGAGCACGAATCGTGCGCCGCGGCAATCGACACCCGGGGAACAAGGCGTACAGCGCCGGCTGCGTCTGGAGCTGCGCGTGCTTGCCGATGTCGGATTGCTCGGCCTTCCCAACGCCGGCAAATCCACGCTGATCCGCGCGATCTCGGCGGCGCGCCCCAAGGTCGCGGATTATCCATTCACCACGCTCGCTCCCCATCTCGGCGTCGTACGCGTGGATGAAAACAGAAGCTTCGTCGTCGCCGACGTGCCGGGGCTGATCGAAGGCGCCGCCGACGGCGCCGGTCTCGGACATCAATTCCTCCGCCACTTGCAGCGAACGCGCCTGTTGCTGCATCTCGTCGACGTGGCGCCGTTTGACGGCCAGAGCGATCCGGTCGCGGATGCGCGCGCCATCGTCAAGGAATTGCAGCGTTACGACCAAGCCCTGTACGACAAGCCGCGCTGGCTCGTACTGAACAAAATCGACCTCGTTCCGGCCGAAGAGCGGGGGCAACGAATCGAGGCCTTCGTCAAATCGTTTCGATGGAAGGGGCCTGTCTTTACGATTGCCGCGATCACCGGCGAGGGTTGCCGCGAGCTTGTCTATGCTCTCGCAGAGTGGTTGGAAAAGCATCCGTCGGCGCCGGCGACCGCCGATTCGGAGTCTTAATTGAACACGCCCAGGCGCTCGCTTGTTGCGGGGGCACGCCGCCTCGTGATCAAGGTTGGTTCGAGCCTCCTCACCAACGACGGACGGGGAATAGATCGCGCCGCCGTCTCTCGCTGGGTCGAGCAAATCGTTGCCCTTCGCGCATTGGGCAAGGACGTCGTCCTGGTCTCCTCCGGGGCGATCGCGGAAGGAATGCAACGACTCGGCTGGACGCGACGTCCCGCCGCTATTCACGAGCTCCAGGCGGCCGCCGCGGTGGGTCAGATGGGGCTGGTCCAGG
The DNA here is from genome assembly GCA_005889025.1 of Betaproteobacteria bacterium. Taxonomy (GTDB): domain Bacteria; phylum Pseudomonadota; class Gammaproteobacteria; order Burkholderiales; family Casimicrobiaceae; genus PALSA-1003. The sequence continues at coordinate 5,473 of VBCZ01000199.1, read as the reverse complement.
CATACGAGACCGCATTCGCGCGCTTTGGCATCCATACCGCGCAGATTCTTCTCACGCATGAAGATCTCGCCGATCGCCGCCGCTACCTGAATGCGCGCTCGACGCTGTTCACCCTGATCGGCTTGTCGGTCGTCCCCATCATCAACGAAAACGACACCGTGACCACCGATGAGATCCGGTTCGGCGACAACGACACGCTTGGCGCGCTGGTCACGAACCTCATCGACGCCGACGTATTGATTCTGCTCACCGATCAACCGGGGCTGTATACCGCCGACCCGCGCAGGGATCCGAAGGCGACGCTGCTCGATCGAGCCCGTGCAGGCGACGTCCAGCTCGAAGCGATGGCGGGCGGCGCAGGCAGCGCGCTTGGCCGCGGAGGAATGCTCACCAAGGTGCTGGCAGCGAAGCGCGCTGCCCGCAGCGGAGCGTCGACGGTGATTGCCGATGGCCGCGAGGATCGCGTTCTGACGCGACTCGCCGCCGGCGAGTCGATCGGCACCGAGCTCGTCGCCGAAACGATGACTCTCGGGGCGCGCAAGCAATGGCTCGCCAATCACGTGCGTCTCGCCGGCAAGCTCACTCTCGACCCGGGCGCGGTGCGCGCCCTGACGCGCGAGGGAAAAAGCCTGCTGCCGATCGGCGTCGTTTCATGCGCGGGAGGTTTCGAGCGCGGAGAGCTCGTCGGATGCTTCGATGCCGACGGGCTCGAAGTTGCGCGCGGGCTCGTGAACTATAGCGCGGCCGAAACCCAGCGCATTCTGAAAAAGCCGTCATCCGAGATCGAGGCCATCCTGGGATATGTCGACGAGCCCGAGTTGATCCATCGCGACAACCTCGTTCTCGTCTGATTGCATTCCCTGTGCGACACAAGGCATCGAACCGTCGCCGGCGTTAGACACGCCCGGCGTTCTTCCCTAAACTTCAGTCGCCACTCATCGGAGGAAGCATGAATGTGGGCGACCGCGTAAAGAACATCCTCGTCAATCCCAAGGGAGAATGGCCCAAAATCGCCGCGGAGCCCGCCAGCGTGCAGTCGTTGTACGTCGGGTACATCCTGATCCTTGCCGCGATCGGACCTGTCGCGGTTGTGCTGCGCAGTCTGGCATTCGGATTCGGTATGGGGCTTCCCGTTGCCATCGCCCTGTACGTCCTCACGCTGGCGGCAACGTTTCTGATCGCGTTGATTGTCGACGCGCTCGCGCCGACCTTCGGCGGGGAAAAGAACATCGTCGCTTCGCTCAAGCTTGTCGCGTACTCGCTTACGGCGGCTTGGATCGCCGGGGTTTTTCGCATCGTCCCGTACATCGGTGGAATCGTCGGCCTGATCGCGGCTGTCTACTCGATTTACACCTTTTATCTCGGCGTTCCACCGATCAAGAAATCACCCGAACCCAAGGCCATGGGCTACACGGTCGTCGTGCTGATCTGCTATATCCTTCTGATCGCGCTTCTTGGGCTGGTGTTGTTTCCTATCATGACCGGAGGCGACATCATCATGAGCACGATGGGGATGTTCCGCTAAAAAGATCGACCCGGATGATGATCATCGGGGCCGGCCGGGCGTGACGTGCCGGCGAGCGTGACGATCGCCGGCCTGCGCCTTGAGCAACTGTTAGAAGCTCAAGCCTTGCCTGAAGGATGGGTATAGGCCGACGGGACTACTGCATGCGCCCAGCCGTAGAGACGTTCGCGCCGCGTCTGCGGCCGGTGGTGTAGATAACGCTCGAGCTCGGTCAGCCCGCGACGGTAGACATCGCGCTTGAAGTCGATCACGTTTTCCAGCGGGATCCAGTATTCGTGCCAGCGCCACGCGTCGAACTCGGGATGGTCAGACGCGCGCAGGCTCACGTCGCTGTCGCGCCCCGTCAGGCGCAGCAGATACCAGATCTGCTTTTGGCCTCGATAGCTGCCGCGCCACTCGCGCTTGATCCAATGCTGCGGCACCTCGTAGCGCAGCCAGTCTCGAGTGCGTCCGAGGATCCTGACATGATCCGGTAGAAGCCCGACTTCTTCCTTCAACTCCCGAAACATCGCCTGCTCTGGCGTCTCGCCGGCGTTGATGCCTCCCTGCGGAAACTGCCACGAGTGCTCGCGGATCCGCTTTCCCCAGAAAACCCGGTCCTTCGAGTTGGCGACGACAATGGCGACGTTCGGTCGATAACCGTCACGGTCCAGCATCGCGACACCTGTGATTCTGCGCGTTGCGATGATTCTTGCACAATTCCGCGGGCTTGCAAAGCGCGGGCGGGCACGGCCCGCGTCTTAGCGCCGCGATTCTCGAGGGGTGATGCGCAGGGTCAGACGCTGATCGCGCCGAAGCAGCGCGAGACCGACGGCGTCGCCGATCCTCCCGCCCGTGAGCAGCCGGTGCAGGTCGTCGATGCTGGCCACGTGTTCGTCTCCGAATCCCACGATAATGTCTCCGTCGCGAACTCCCGCCTGGGCCGCCGGCGAATCCTTTTCCACGGTGCTCACGCGGACACCCGACTCATGCGCGAGGTCGAAATGCCGAACGATGCGGCGAGCGAGGGGGGTATCCTGTCCGCCAACGCCGATGTAAGCACGTCTGACGCGGCCTTCCCGTATCAGCGCAATCGCGACGCGCTCGGCCGAGTTGGACGCGATTGCGAAGCAGATACCCTGCGCCGGCAGGATGACCGCGGTGTTTACGCCGATCACGCCCCCGGTGGAGTCCACCAGCGGTCCGCCCGAACTGCCCGGATTGAGCGCCGCATCGGTCTGGATGATGTTGTCGAGAAGCCGCCCTGTTTGACTTCGCATCGAACGACCAAGAGCGCTCACGATGCCGGCGGTGACGGTGTGCTGAAAGCCGTACGGGCTGCCGATTGCGATCGCAATTTGACCGACTCGCACGGCTGAGGTATCGGCAAGCTTCACATACGATAGGCCCGCCGCTCCGATCTTGATCACAGCAAGATCGGAATCGGGATCATCGCCGACAAGCTCCGCTGCGGCGATCCGTCCGTCGGGCAAGGTTACTTCGAGCAAGCTTGCACCGCCCGCGACGTGGCTGTTCGTGACCATGTATCCGTCGGGAGTGATGATGAAGCCGGAGCCCGAACCCGCTTGCACGCCGCGTCCGCGCGACGTGCGCTCCACGCGAACGTGCGCGACTGCGGGTGCAACCAGACTGACGACTCCGGTGACCGCGGCCGAGTACGCGTCGAGTAGCGTCGCGTCGGACGATTTAGCAGTGTTTTCCGCCGAAACGCCTGCGCCGAAATCACCGAGCGTGGCAAGCCGGAAAAGCGGTCGGTCAGCAGAGCCCATGCCGGACAGGTTGTGGCCGATGCTGTCCGTTTCAAGGGTACTCCAGGCGATCGCGGCAGCGGCCTCCCATGATCGCAACAAGTCATGATGCATCGCGTGTCGGCCGCTCAGCATCGACTCGCAATTCCCCGTCGATCCCCGTGCTACGCACGGGGCGACTGGCGACGCCGGGAGGCTCGCGCCGCAGCGCCTAGCCGGTTCCGCGAGTCGCTGAAACGAGCAGCTTCTCCAATTCGGAAAAGGCAAATACCTTGTCGATGCAGGTATCGAAGCCGGCCGCCTTGGCACCGGCAAGGATTGCATCGTCGAGATTGTCCCCGCTCATCATCACGAGCTTCATTTGCTCGGACGAAAATCGGGCGCGCAATGCCCTGGCGACCATGAAGCCGTTCTGCTTCGGCATATGGATATCCAACAATACGAAGTCGGGTTGCCAGCGCTGTGCGAGCTCGAGCGCCTGCTCGCCGTCGTGCACGCTTTGGACATCGTGACCGAGGTCCTGCAGGAGGTTGGACAGCGAATCGCATACCGCGGCGCTGTCATCGGCCAGAAGCACACGGCGGGTGCGATTCCCCCATCGTGCCGAGTGCTCGCGGAGTCTGCATTCGGCGTGCCGCGAACCCGAGCTTCGGGCGAAGCGACCGGAACCCCGATGACGAATTCGCTTCCCGCGCCCAGTCCCGCGCTGCGCGCATCGATGCTGCCTCCCTGCATTTGCATCAGCTTGCGCGCTACCGCGAGGCCGACGCCGACACCGTGTTCCAATCGGTCGCGTCCGGAAAAATAGTCGAACACCCGAGGCAGAAAATCCGCGGCGATTCCGCTCCCGCTATCGCGCACGCGGATCGCAACGCCGTCCGCGGCCGGCTCGACCTCGACCAGGATGTCACCACCGTTTGGGGTGTAACGCATCGCGTTGTCGAGGACGGTGTCGAGCACTTGCGCGAGCCTCGATGGATCACCGTAAGCGGGCACCTCCGCCTGCATTTGCTCAACGCGCAGGGTCTGCCGGCGGCGCATGGCTTCAGGGCGCGCACGTTCGACGGCTCGCGAGACCAGGGCGCTCACGTCGACCTTTGCGGATACGATCAGAAGATCACCTCGGCTTGCGCGCTCCGCCTCGACGATGACCTCGAGCTCGTGCACGATCGCCGCGACTTGACGCTCGATCATCTCGAGCATGGGCCCAATGTTTGGGTCGGAGCCGTCGCGCAGGCGCAGTAAATGCACGGCATTGCGGATAGGCGCAACGTGGTTTCGCAGCTCGTGCGCAAGCACGCTCAGGAACTCGTTGCGACGCTCTGTCGGAGGGCCGGAGTACAAATCGCTCTTCATTCGGACGGTTGTCCTGGGAGGAGGCAACCACCCAGCGGGAAGGCTCGCGTGTGCGGCGCAAGCTCGAGCACACCGATGCGTCGATGCATCTGCCCTAGGCTTTCGCGTGGCTTGCGATAAGGAAGCCTGCCCGCGTCTCCGCCCCGAGCAGCCCCGAATCTGCAGGCCCCGGAAGTCGCCGCGAGGCGCCGACCGGCGGCGCCGGTGCGGCGCCGCCGCACTACTTCCGCGGCTTGACCTCGCGCTTGCTGGCGTATTTGGTCTGTACGCGTCTGAGTAGCTTATCGCGTTCCCCCATGACCTGCATGGTGCGGTCGTCGATAAGCTTGCCCCAGCCTTCGCGTATCGTGCCGACGACCCGCAGCAAATGCCCCTGCGCCTGCAGCCGATTCACGGCGGCGTTACGAGGACGAAGCGATGGAAATCAGCTTTGCTCGCCTCACGACTTCACAGTAAGGTTGTCGACGACACCCTTCACGCCGCCGGTCGATTGGGCAATCTGCTTGGCGCGATCGCGCTGATCGGCAGAATCCACTTTGCCGCTCAATGTCACCGTTCCATCCTTGGTGTCGACGCTTATTTCGAGGGACTTGAGTCCCGGCTCGGCCAGCAAAGCGGTTTTGACTTTGGTTGTGGTTGCCATGTCGTCGGCGGCCGCGGCGACCTTATTGGTCACTTCGCCGGCTTTATCGGCGACCTTGTTGGTGGCGTCGCTGGCTTTGTTGGCGATACGGTCCGTTGCGGAAGGTTGTGCGCTTCCCGTGCTCGGTGAGGTTGTGGGCGAGCGCTGATTGCACGCGCCCAGCACGAGCGTTCCAGCGATAAGCGCTGCGACGGACAGAGA
>VBCZ01000200.1:6935-9836 GCA_005889025.1 Betaproteobacteria bacterium | reverse complement strand
AGGAAAGACGGATTGGGTTCGCGGTTTATTGGGTGAACAGCGCGACTGACTCGAGCTCCTCGCCGGTAGGAAGCTTGATGCGCGCTCTCATCCTGTCTCCTTGAGCCGGCTTGACGCCCGGCGCCGCAAACTTGTCGGGGCTGGCCGAGACCAGCTTGACTTCCTGTGCCGGACGCTGCGGAGAGATCAGAGTCAATGTTCCCGTAATATTCTTGGTCGCAAGCGGCTTGCCTTCTTCGTCGTGGACATACACGTTGAGGATTCCGTTCTCCATGACGAATTCGATAACGATCGCGTCGTCCCCCCGGCCCACGGTTCCGCCGTGCGTCGACGGGTGGTCCCCGTGTGCGTAGGCGTTTCCGAAAGCGGTCAGATTCAAAACCGACGCAATTACCACGGCAAGCAATTTCATTTGTTTCTCCTGTTTCTCCTGATGCGTATCACGACAGTATAAACAAGGAGCGTGCTAACGCCCGCGTCCCGCTCGGCGGTCGTACGCATGGCGCAGCCAATCCGCGGCCGCCACTACTCGAGAACGAGGAATATCTGTGATGCAGGCGCCCCGCCATTGTTCGGCTCACCGAGCCCGATGATCAAAGCGCGCAGTTCTAAAACGGCGGCTTGGCCTCCGTTTTAGTGGAGCCGCCCTGTTCTCCTCAATTTTCGTTGCGGTCGAAGACGGATCGGCGTAGCCCGCAAAGGCCGGTCCGATTCATTGCCGCGGAGGTGACGCGATCCAGCCAGGTTGTGAAAAGCCGGAGGAACCCGGTGTGCGATGATTCTTTGGAGGCAGAAGGAATCGGCCCGGTTAACGAGCGCCTCTGTCGGGGGCTTTTACATTTCGATCGGCCCATTCCGCTTTAAGCGTTACAACTATTTGATTGTATTGATTAGGCACATCGCGGCGCGATTATTGCCTTCCTGTAGGCTGCAGGGCCTGCATCCGTTCCCGGGGGGTGGCAAGGTACCCCAGACAACGATACCAACCGAGGAGCCATATGAAACATTCATTGTTTTCCCTGGTGCTGGCCGCGGCAATGCTCGTCGCCGCTCCGCTGGCTCACGCGACGCTAATACACTTCCACGTAAATCTGACCGGGGCGGCCGAGGTTCCCCCAACCCCGTCGCTGGGGACGGGCGTTGCCGATCTCGACCTCGACACCGTGGCTCAAACTTTGCACGGGCACATCGTGTTCTCCGGCTTGACCGGGATCACGACCGCTGCCCATATTCACTGTTGCCTGCCTTCTCCATTCCTGACGGGTGTGAACGTTCCAGTGGCGACACTCGTGCCCGCCTTCCCCGGGTTCCCGATCGGGGTCACGAGCGGATTCGATGATTTCACCCTGGACTTGACGCTGGGCTCATCGTACAACAACCCATCGTTCCAAACCGCGCATGGCGGGACAGTGGCGTCCGAAGAGGCAGCGTTTATCGCCGGCCTGATCGCCGGTGAAACCTACTTGAACATTCACACGAACGTATTTCCGGGCGGCGAAATACGAGGCTTCGTGGTGATTCCGGAGCCGATGACGATGAGCCTGCTCGCATTGGGACTCGCTGCAGCGGGATTCGTATCGCGGCGCCGCAGGCGCACCTGATTGCTGCGTGCTCCACGACAGACCCCGCGTAAGCGGGGTTTGTCATTTTATGGAACGACGTCTGGGCTGGAGCCCTCACTCATTCGTTTTGCGCGCAACCCGCGCGTATGGGTCAGGCCCGACCACGCGTAGAACGAATCGCGTTACCCAAAACGCATAGACTAGCGGGGTTACAGCTTATCTGTCGCCGCCTGTCGGCAATTTATGCGTCTACCTACCCGAAGCTGTCTAATCGAACAACGGCGGCCATGGCCGTACTACGGCGCGAACTGGTCGCGGGTCTTGCACCGGATGAACACTGTGAACGCGCTTCGCGCATCCTGGGGCCCATCCAGCAGCACCGCACGCGCAAGCCTGCGAGGATGCCGTGAAAAGAGCAGAACCTGTTGAACAGCGAGACGAACTTCGGCCTCTGGGTCACCCGCGAAGCGCGCCGCCGGTCCGGACGTGGATCATTCCCCTGCTGGCTGGAACCGCAGTCTATTTTACATTTGCCGAGAAATTGGAATTGCAGGAGGGCCCAACAATCTGGTGGGAAGAACTGCTCGAAGCGTCGCCGGCGCTGATGGTTGGGCTCCTGTACCAGACATTTGTGTTGTTGCCGCTGAGGATGCTATTCGCCCGCGCGCGAATGAACAATCCTGTCTTGTTTCTTGCAGTCAGCATGCTCGCTTGGTTGGCCCTGAGCGTCGCAATCCTTCACTGGACGAATATGCTCTCCCAAGGCGATCTTTGGGTCGATGCATCAGTGATCGTGCCAGGCCTCGTCGTTGCCGTAGCATTCACCCTGATGGATCGCTACTCGAGCCCGCGTTGAGTGCGCGCTTGGGTGAGCGCTGGGTCGTCCTAAAAAGATGTTGACTGGAACTCTCGGGCCTGTGGGCGCGAAATCTCATTGATAGATACGGCAAGTCGCACAATCGGCAATGCTCGCATCATTTCGGCGATTTGGAGCAAGCATTTCGTCATACAGTTTTGAATTATCGGTTGCGACTTCTTAACCCGAGATGCAACGTGTCATTTTCCTTCTGCCTGGTAGCGCCGAGAAGTCAGGTCGGTGAACGCTATTTTTCTGCGCTGCCTCGCGGAAAGTGCTCGAGCGACCCATTCAACGCCTCCCACGAAAGCTTGTGCTCAATCCAGATTTCACGGGTCGGAGCGAAACGTTCCGGCGAATCGAGAGTTGAAGTCGTGACGTCGATTGTGCTCAAGCTATCATCATGTTGATACGTCAGCGGCGTTCCGCACTTCCCGCAGAACGTTCGTAGCACCGGCGGCGAAGACCGGAAGGCGACCGGTT
>VBCZ01000200.1:1306-6914 GCA_005889025.1 Betaproteobacteria bacterium | reverse complement strand
TGACAAATGCTAGAAGCGAGTGGAGTGTCCTTGACTCGATAACGAATTGCATTACACAGGCAACCCCCCTCAACGGTATCGGTTGTCACGCTGCCGCCGCTTCTCGATTGCCGACCAAACAGGTCGAAACACATACAATAAGCCTAACGCGGCAGCCGCGTGATTCTTACCGCGGTTCTGCCGGCATTCGCCTTTTCGATGCGTTCGATGCAAACACGCCAACAGGTCCGTCGAGGATGCGCCATGCCCAATGCCGCCGCTAACGAAGAAAGCACAGGCTTGAGACATGGCTGACGAGAATCTCAGGTCGCTCATCGCCTCGTGGGCGTTCCCTGAACCGCCCGAAGTAGAGGTCGTCATCGAGATCCCGCGCGGCAGCTTTCTGAAGCGCGGATCCACCGGTCACATCGACTTCGTCTCGCCTCTCCCGTGCCCGTTCAACTACGGGTCTGTGCCGGCTTACGTGGGCCTCGAAGGTGATCTGCTGGACGCGGTGGTGCTGGGACCGCGTCTGCCGCTTGGCGCGTCGATACGCATCCGGGCATGGGGTGCTGTGACCCTGACCGACCGCGGCATGTCGGACGACAAGCTCATTTGCAGCAGCCGCCCCTTGGATGCATCGGAGCGCCGGACAGTACTGCGCTTTTTTCACTTCTATGCGAAATGCAAGGCGCTGTTGAATGTCTGGAGGCGCCGCCCGGGGCGTAACGCATGCGATGGCTGGATTGGCGCCACCGAGGCGCTCGCTCGAGCGCGACCGCGAGACGATTCATGGCGAGGGCCACCGGTCGAATTCTAGAGCGACGAGCCCGCCCGCTCCCACTCGACAATTTGATCAATAGGTCAGCAATTCCGACGGTGGTTGCCCGGATGATGGTTTCGCGGTAGGGTAAAGCAGCGCCGGAGCCCGCTACGCGCTGCTTCCTTGCGCCATGCGAATTTGAGAACTGTAACAGCGCGGCATAAAGCGGCCATCAAACACGAGAGACCAGATCATGAGATATCGCTTCGCGTACATCGTAGCAATGGCTTTGCTGGTCGCGGGGCCTGCCGGCGCGCAGGCACCGATTGTCATCAAGTTCAGTCACGTTGCCGCCCCCGATACACCCAAAGGGCAGGCGGCAAACGAATTCAAGCGGCTTGCCGAAGAGCGCAGCAAAGGCAGGGTGAAGGTCGAGGTCTACCCCAACAGCATGCTCTACAAGGATGCCGAAGAGCTCGAAGCATTGCAGCTCGGCGCGGTGCAGATGCTGGCGCCCGTGCCCGGCAAGTTCGGACCCGTGGGCCTGCCCGAATTCGAAGCGTTCGATCTTCCGTATCTGTTCCCGGATTTCAACGCGCTGCACAAGGTGTACAACGGTCCTGTCGGCGCGATGATGTTGAAAAAACTCGAGCCCAAAGGCATCGTCGGTCTCGCCTTCTGGGACAACGGCTTTCGCGTCATGAGCGCCAACAAGCCGCTGCACGTGCCAGGTGACATGAAGGGCCTGAAGATGCGCATCAACTCATCCAAGGTCAATGCAGCCATCATGAAGTCCGTGGGCGCCATCCCCCAGACGATCGCCTTCTCGGAGGTCTATCAAGGATTGCAGACCGGCGTCATCGATGGCACCGAGGGCCCGCTCTCCAATCTTTACACGCAAAAGCAGTTCGAGGTGCAGAAGCATGTGACGTTGACGTATCACACCATCAGCAACTATGTCGTGATCGCGAACAAGGCGTTCTGGGACAAGCTGCCTCCCGATATTCGCACGATTCTCGAAGGTGCGATGAAGGACGCGACGGCGCTCAACGATCAGGTCGCGGTCAAGGACGAGCAAGCCGCGATCGCCGCCATCAAGGCGTCGGGGAAGAGCGAGGTCTACACACCCACGCCGGCGGAAAAGCAGGCGTGGGTCAAAGCACTGACTCCGGTGCAGGATGAAATGGCGTCACGGGTCAAGAAGGAGACGATCGCCGCGATTCGCCAAGCGGTGGTTGGCGACGCGAAGTAGCGTCCTGTGGATGTCTCGAGAACGTACGACGTCCTGATCCTGGGGGGTGGCAACGCGGCGCTTTGCGCGGCAATCACCGCGCGGCGCGCCGGCAGAAGCGTGGCCTTGCTGGAGTGCGCGCCCAAGCATTTTCGCGGCGGGAACAGCCGCCATACGCGCAACTTTCGCTGCATGCACGACGCACCGTCCGATGGGCTGACCGATACCTATCCGGAGGAGGAATACTGGCAGGATCTGCTCAAGGTCACGGGCGGAGAAACCAACGAAAAACTCGCGCGGATCACCATCCGTTTCACCGCGACTTGCCGGAAGTGGATGGCCGAGCATGGCGTGCGGTTCCAGCCCTCGCTGGGAGGCACGCTGCACGTCTCGCGGACGAATGCGTTTTTTCTCGGCGGCGGCAAGGCGCTGATCAACGCATATTACCGTGCGGCGGAGGCTCTGGGGGTCGAGATCAGCTACGACACCGAAGTCACCGATCTGAACATCGATGACGGCCGCTTTATGTCCGCGCTCGCGGTCCGGCATGGAATCGAGCAGGAAGTCCGGGCGAAGACGGTGGTGGCCGCCGCCGGCGGTTTCGAAGCGAACTTGGCTTGGCTCAGGGAAGCGTGGGGCCCCGCGGCTGACAACTTTCTCGTCCGCGGCACGCCTTACAACGTGGGCCGAGTGCTGCGCATACTGCTCGACAAGGGCGCGAAATCCATCGGCGACGCGACACAGGGGCATTGCGTCGCGATCGATGCCCGCTCGCCCAAGTTCGATGGCGGGATTTGCACGCGCGTCGACTGCGTGTCGCTCGGCGTCGTAGTCAACGAGAGCGCGTACCGTTTCTACGACGAAGGCGAGGATTTCTGGCCCAAGCGCTATGCGATCTGGGGCCGCCTGGTCGCCGGCCAGCCCAATCAGATCGCGTATTCGATCATCGACGCCAAATCGGTGGGGAAATTCATGCCGCCGGTGTTTCCTCCGATCAAGGCCGCCACCATAGGCGAGCTCGCGGTCGCGCTCAAGCTTGACGCATCCGTCCTCGAATCGACTATCGGACAATTCAACGCGGCGGTTCGTCCGGGAACGTTCGATCATACGGTGCTCGATGGTTGCGCGACCGAAGGAATTTCGCCGCCGAAAACGCATTGGGCGCGGCGAATCGATACGCCGCCCTTTTTTGCCTATCCATTGCGGCCGGGCATCACATTCACCTACCTCGGTGTCACCGTGAATGAGCGTGCGCAGATGATGCTCCAAGACGATCGCCCATCGCCCAACATCTTTGCCGCCGGCGAGATCATGGCCGGCAATGTTCTCGGCAAAGGCTATATCGCCGGTATCGGCATGGCCATCGGCACGGCGTTTGGCCGCATCGCAGGCGAGGAGGCCGCGCGCTGTGCCGCCTAGCGCGATTCCGGCCGCGCTGGTGGAGGAGGGCCAGCGCATGGCAAGCATCTGCAACGCGTGCCGTTATTGCGAAGGCTTTTGCGCGGTCTTCCCGGCGCTGGAGCGAAGGCTGAGCTTCGCCGAAGGCGACTTGACCTACCTCGCCAATCTTTGCCACAACTGCGGCTCGTGCTACTACGCCTGCCAGTACGCGCCGCCGCACGAGTTCCAGCTCAATTTTCCGAAGATGCTGGCCGAGGTTCGTGGCGAGAGCTACAAGAAATACGCATGGCCGGCGACGCTCTCGGGATTGTTCCAACGCAACGGCCGGGTGGTCAGCCTGATCACCGCGGCGTCGCTCGTGGCCTTCGTCCTGGCCATGCTATTTTTTTCCGACCCTTCGGCGCTCTTTTCCGCGCATTCCGACAGCCAGGGTTCGTTCTACGCGGTGTTTCCACATCGTGCGATGGCGTGGATATTCGGCGTGATCTTCCTAATGGTGACCGCCGCACTCATCATGGGATCCGTTCGTTTCTGGCGCGACATAGGCGAGGAACCGGCAACATTCTTAAGTCCGGGGCCGTTTGCAAAATCTGTCGACGATGCGGCACGGCTCATTTATCTCGGTGGCGGCGGTGATGGCTGTACCTATCCCGACGACAAGCCTTCTTATGCGCGCCGGCGGTTTCATCACCTGACGTTCTACGGCTTCATGTCGTGCTTCGCCGCCACGGGCGTCGCGCCGGTTTATCACTATGTGCTGGGCTGGTCCGCGCCATATCCGTTCTGGAGCCTGCCCGTCATGTTGGGCACGCTGGGCAGCATCGGATTGCTGATCGGGCCGGCGGGTTTGCTATGGCTCAAGGAACGCCGCGATTCGGCGTTGACCGCCGACAGTCAGACGGGTATGGACGTGGCATTCCTCGTGCTGCTGTTTATCGTCAGCCTGACCGGATTGCTATTGCTCGTCCTGCGCGAGACCGCGGCGATGGGGACGCTGCTTGCGATTCATCTCGGCGTGGTGATGGGACTCTTCATCACCATGCCCTATGGAAAATTTGTTCACGCCGTCTACCGCTTCGCGGCGCTGGTCCGATTTCATGTCGAGAGACGCCGGCCCTCGCCGGGCCTGAGCGCGGAATGACGCGCATGCATTACTTTGAGCCGTTCGTGGTGAGCCCTTCGACTTCGCTCAGGACAGGCTTGTCGAACCCATGAACCGCTCTAGACACCGGCCCCTTCGACGCTGCTCAGGGCAGGCTTCGACAAGCTCAGGCCGAACGGACTTTTTCAAATTACTTGCGAACCGCAACACTAGAAAGCCGGCTGTTGCAGTTCGATGGCAATTTTCAACGAACTGTTAGTCAGCTTCGATCTTTGCGGCGCGCACGACGCGCGTCCAGCGCTCGAGGTCGGTCGCGATCATGCGCGACAGGTCTTCAGGGGCGCCCGGAAGGGGATTGAGTCCTTGCTTGAGCAAGGTATCACGGACTTCCGGATCGCGAAGAATCGCATTGATCTGGTTATTGAGCAGCGTTACCTGTTCTTTCGGAAGGCCGGGCGGGCCCAGGAACGCGTACCAGATATCGACGTCGATGTCGGTGATGCCCTCGTCGGCAAGCGACGGAATATCCGGCGTGACGGGCGAGCGATTCGAGCCGCCGGCGGCCAGCATGCGCAATTTCCCGCTCTGCACCTGGGTCAGAGCGACGTGCACCGGAAGAAACATCATTTGCACCTGTCCGCCGAGCAGATCGGTCACCGCGCCGGCCGTGCCCTTGTACGGAACGTGAGTCACGTTCACTCCGAAATGAAGCTTGAATAGCTCGGCGGCAAGATGATGCGGCGTGCCGCTGCCCGGCGACGCATAGTTGAGCTCGCCGGGGCGGGCCTTGGCGAGCGCGATCAGTTCCTTCACCGACCGCGCCGGGACGGAAGGATGAACGACGAGCGCAAGGTTGCCGATCGCGCATGGACCGATCGGCGTGAAACCCTTGGCCGGGTCGTAGGGCACGCTCTTCTGCACGGCGACATTGGTCACCAGCGTGCTCGCGGTCGCAAGCAAGGTGTAGCCGTCAGGCGCGGCCTTGCTTGCAGCTTCGGTGCCGATGTTCCCGCTCGCACCCGGACGGTTGTCGACGACGACGGCGACGTTGAGCTTCTCGGAAAGTTTCTGGCCGATCACCCGCGCCAGAATGTCGATGCCCGTACCGGGCGTGTAGGGCACGATGATGCGA
>VBCZ01000200.1:0-1111 GCA_005889025.1 Betaproteobacteria bacterium | reverse complement strand
AATCAGGCAACTTCTACGTGATTCCAAGAGGCGCACGCTCTCGGGATCCGTGCCCCTTCTGCTATAATTTGCGTCGAGCGCCCGTAGCTCAGTTGGATTAGAGCACCTGGCTACGAACCAGGGGGTCGTGGGTTCAAGTCCTGCCGGGCGCGCCAAATATCAAGGTCTTACGAGCGTCAAATGCGCTCGTTTGTTGTGCTGCGGGACCCTTGCGGGACCTTTTATCCACAGGTGCGGTCTTCGACCGATCCGACAGCTCGAATCACACGGGAATCGGCACAAGAGTCTGTGGCGCACCACCTTGCCGGGCTGAAGCGTAGGCCGCGTCCATGACCTGCATCATCGCTTCGGCGTCGCGCAATGATGCGAGCGGCTTTGCGCCCGTGCGACATTCAGCAAGCACCCGCTTCACGAACAGTGGGTAGTAAACGTCGGTTTCTACCCGGATACGGAGACTTCGGGTGCCGGCGGCAAGATTGTTCCGATCCCGAAGCTCGATACGGTCGGGGCCCGATTTCGCGTACATGCGATCGGATGAAAGGGTGAACGAGAACTCGCGCTGCTCGTCAGGAGTGCTGGGGAAGCTGTATCCAGTCTCCACGAGCCCGATAACGCCATCTTCGGTTTGCATTGTGACCAGGGAATAGTCCTCGACGGAGCCTCGGTGCGTTCGGGTATGCATGGTGGCGGAGACTCGAGCGATTTCCTTACCGGTCAGCAATCTAAAGAAGTCGATGAAATGCGTAGCGACGTTGATCGTGGATCCGCCACCGGAAAACACGGGATCAAGTGCCCAGCCTGCGCCTGCGGCTTCGTACCGATCGGGCGCACCGACAATAAAACGGAACGACATGTAGTTGAAATCCGACGGAATGTGCCCCTCGGCATCTTTGAGGGCGGCGAGCAGGTCGCTACTCCGGAAGATGAACGGTATCGCGCAGTAGAGGTTGGCTTCCTCGGTCAATTTTCGGAGCCGGGTAACCTGCGACATGCTGACCCCGCAGGGCTTTTCAAGCGCAAATGGAATTTTTCGTGCGATCAACGCTTCCGCGATCGCCGGCATTTCGGAATGCCGACCGAACGCAAACGCAAAATCGACTCTCTCGCGATC
>VBCZ01000198.1 GCA_005889025.1 Betaproteobacteria bacterium | reverse complement strand
GAAGTTGGGATTCCATTTCACCGACCAGTGCATCACCAGGCGCTGGAAGTTCGTCGCGAAACCCGGCGCCACGTAGCCGTAGGTCTGGATCTCCTTGTCCGCCCAGTCACCGGTGAGGCCGAGCTGGCTCCACTTGCGGATGTTCTTCTCAGGCCCGCGCGCGTACTTGCCGGTGAAGAGCAGATTGTTGTCCGCGTTCGCGCCGATTTCCCAGCCGCCCGAGCGCTCGGAGGCGAAGATGCGGTCGAGCTGGTCCATCGATAGCTTGGCGATCGGATTGTCCTTGTTGACGATGATCGCCCATGCGAACAGCGTGCCGCGCTGGTCGTAGCCACCGGTAGCGATCGAGATCTCGGTCGGCACATAGCGAAACGTGTTGTAAAACGGCATCTGATCGGGGATCTTGGCGTCGTCGCCCATCGGGGCCACGTCCGAGGCGCCCGAGAACATCATCCCCAGCGCTCCCTCGCTGCTGGTCATGAAGTTGGTTGTGACCACGACACTCGGGTGAAATTTCTTGAACCCCTCCACCAGCTGGTCGACGTTCCCCTTCAATTCGCTGCCCGCAATTCGCAGGCCGCCTTCGACCTTGGTTTCGGGCTTGTACGGCGGAATCTCGTTCAGGTTCGGCGCTTGGGCATACGCGCCGAACGCGCAAAGAGCGAGAGCGATACAGCTGCCGGTCATGAAAGTCTTCATTGGAATGTTTCCTGTCTTGAGATGATCAATCGAGTTTCTTAAGCTGTTCCCGCGCGACGGCGGCGGTGAGCGGAAGATAGCTTCCGTTCCTGGCGACCGTTTCCTGCCCCTCGCGGCTGAGCACATAGCGCAGGAACTCCCTGAGCTTCGGATCGAGCGGCTTGCCGGGCGGCCGATTGACGAAAATGTAGATGCTGCGTACGAGCGGGTAGCTTCGGTCCTGAAAGCTTTCTTTGCTTGGCATGACGTACACGCCGCCTTCGCGTGCTGCGATCGCCACGACTTTGATGCCGTACACGCCTTGCGCTTGCGGCATCACCGTCCAGGCGATGCCGTAGCGATTGTTCGCGAGCTCGTTCTTGAGCATGTATTTCAGACCGAGACGCTGCTCGGCGCGGTCCTCGTCCGCGATCATCTTGCTGCCCGTCTCAACATATTCGCGGAAGTTGGGGTTCCACTTGTCGCCGTTCTGGAGGACCTTCCACTGGAAGAACCGGGCGGTGCCGGAAGGCGCGTGACCGTAGGTCTGGATAGGCTTGTCCGCCCATTCGCCCGTGAGCCCGAGCTGCCCCCAGGTGCGGATGTCCTGGTCGGCGCCGCGCGCATCCGACGGCGACCACTTGAATCCGCGCATGCCCGCGGTGCGCGCGGACCCGAAGATGCCGTCGAGTTGCTTCAGCGTGAGGCGGGTGATCGGATTGTCCTTGTGGACGAAGATCACCGGTCCGTTGGACTTGCCTTCGACGTCAAAAGCGCCGGAGGCGACGGTGATGTCGGTCACCGGATAGCCGTACACCTCGAAGAACGAAAGGTTTTCGGTCAGTGTCGCTTCGCCGCCGTCGGGGCCGAGATCCGCGACACCGGTTACGAGCGCGGGAATCGCGGCGTCGCTGGTCGGCAGCTTGTCGTCGAAGCGGATTCCCGGGTGAAGCTTTTGAAAGTCTTCCTCCCACAGCTTAAGGGCGCCCCCGAGCCCAAAGCCGAAGTTCCTGATGATGCCCGCCACGGCTTGTTCCGCCTTGTATGCCGGCAGATCGATTCGTTGAGATTCCGATGCGATACATTGCGACCAGCCTGCCGTCGCTGCCAATATCATCGGGACGAACGCAAGCCAGACCCGGCGGATCGAACCGCTGTGTCTCAGGGCCTTTCTATGTCCGCACACCCGCAACATCTGACTATCGTGCACCGTAATCGGAAGCAGGTCAGAGTAGCGGCATACCTTCAAGCCAACCTGAAGGCATTCTGAAAGTTTGTTTAGTTGCGGCCTTTCTTGCGCGCACCGCGTCCAAGGTTCGGCGCCTTCCCCCTAGATCGATCGCCTGCCTCGTCGTCACCGCAACAGCTGGACGCCGAGGTAGACGAGCAGACGCTGCTGGTCTTCGGTGCGCGCTCCGAGCTCGCGCCCGGCAGAGGCGAGCAGGACCGCGGACTCGTTGAGTTTCCAGTGGACGCCGAAGTTCAGCAGCGTTTGCGAGTTGTGCGGTGCCGAGGTTTCACGTATCTCGCCGAGACATTCCACCTTCTCTCCGCACGAGTGCGCCACGACGAACCCCGCCGCCCACTGATTTGATCCGTAATGAACAAAATTGCGCCCGATTTCCGCATCCAGCGCATATTCACCGACCACGGTCGCGGCTTCGATCGGCAAAACGAATTGTCTCCCGGGCGCGCTTATTCCTCTCCGCGCCGACGAGGACAGCCAGTTCCAGCTGAACTGGGGGTAGGTAGACATCGAGAACCCCGAGTCCTCGATATCTACAAAGCGCCACTTGATGCCAGCGTTGGCGGCTCCCAAACCGGACTTCCACGGCTGATCGGTTTCGTGCACGAAGATCCATGGGATATCGAGCTTGAGCTGGACATGCTCTCCCCAGCCGTAGTTGATATCCGCATCCGGGGCGGCGATCTCCCATCGCCCGGAGGTGCGCGAGCCGATGGCTGCGAGGTTGATTTCCCAGTGGCCGTCGCCCGGCGTCTCCGGATCGTCGGTCACCAGCGGCGCGCCGCCTTGCGCGAATGCAGCTTCGGGGGCGACGACGAGTGCCACCACCGCGGCGGCGCCGACGCAACTTGCAAGAAATCGCTGAATTGTGATCGCCAATTTGATATTCAGAGCTTGGACGCTTCTGGGCTGAATGGAGTTGTGCATCAACGTTTAGCGCCGACCTGGTGTATTGCCTGGATCCCCGCGCCAGCACGTCGGGCAATGTCTCTCCGCGTTGAGAACACCCGCGATCATTGCCGCACCGGAAAAGCTTCCGTAAGTTTCCCAATGTCGGCGATTTGTCTGCCAAGCTCGTCTCGAATCGTCTCCGCCCGCTTCTCGAACTGCGCCTTGTCGTCTCCTGACTTGTACGGGAAAACGATTGCGAGCGCCCCAATCGGTTTTAAAGACGCGTCGTGCAGCACCAGCTCGACCTCGAAGCGGTCGCCGTTCTTGTTGACTTTGGCGAGCGTCTCTCCGGTCTTGATCACCTTGAGGTCTTCAGCGTCGGCTTTCTTGCCGATACGTCCGATGTTGGAAGCGATAATCACATTCTCGGAACCATGCCGCGGCGTCACGTGCATGGCGACCACCAGCAGATCGGGGTACTTTGCGACCGTCTGATTCACCAGCTCCTGGGCGTATATTTTTGCCGGAGCCAGTGTCGATCCGGCGTACAGCGGCAAGGAGATACCCGCAGTGCAAAAAAGGATGGCGATACGCGTCATTGCAACCGTGGCCTCGCAAGTCGCCGAGTTGCCGTGCGGCAAGCACCGCCGCGCAGACCGCGGCATGCTAGTTTCGTGTGTCGCAAGTTCGTTGCATAAATTGCTGTCATTCCGGCCAAGCCCGCCTCAGTTGGCAGATGAGGGGCGCGAGCCGGAATCCATTTATTTTCAAGCCAATGGATTCCCGCTGGAGCCTGCCCCCGAATGCTTGAATTCTTCGAGGCCTTGTAGCTTGGCAGCGCGCTCAAGTCATAGCGCTGAGCGAACGAACTGGGCGCGACAAGCGCGATCGATGCCCATACGAGGATTGCCCGCAGGCGAGTCACCGGATCATTCCAGCTTTTTCAACTGCTCACGAATGAGCTCAGGCGTCAGCGGCAGGTAATCCCCTTCGCGTCCCACGTCCTGCTGCCCCTGCCGGCTGAGAATGTAACGAAGAAACTCTCTTATCTTGGGATCGACCTTGAGGGGATCGCCGGTCGGACGGTCGGGCGCAAAATAGATGTACGCAGTTCGGGTCAGGGGATAGCTGCGGTTGGCGACGTTCATTCGCGTGAGCTCGACAAAAGGGCCTTCAGGATTGTCGGCCAACGCCAGCGACCTCACCCGCGCCGTTTTATACGCAAGCGCGGCGTACGCAATCCCGTAACGATCGTTGCCAAGCGCCTCCATCATGAGTTTGCGGTCGTCGAATTCCTGCAGGCTCTCGTTCCAGGTATCGGCGCCTCCCATCACCCGCGTCTGGAAAAAGGAAACCCCGCCGGGATACAGGCCGGGAGGGCCATACACGCGGATCGGCTGGTTCGCCCACTCGCCCGTCAACCCGAGTTGACCCCAAGTACGGATGTTCTCGTTCGCGCTGCGCGCTACCCCTTTCTCGACCCATTCGATCTTCTGCCAGCCGCCGGTGCGCTGGTCTCCGTAGATGCCGTCCAGCTGCTTCATGTCCTTGTGCACGAATACGCCCAGCGCAGTCGACTTGCTGCGCACGTCGAAGCTCCCGGTCGCCACCGCGATCTCCACCGGATAGAGCTGCGAGCGACGATAGATGCCGTAGTACTCGTAAGGAAAAAGTTCGCGGCCGCTCAAGGCCAGGTCAGCGACGTTCACGTGCAAGCCGAATTGCGCCGACGCAGTTCCTTTCAGCGAGTCCTGGAACCACACGTTCGGCTGGTAGCTACGAAACCCTTCCTGCCAATACTTCATCAGCGTGGCCATGTGATCGGAGCCCCAGCTCCTGATGACACCGGAGACTTTCGTCTCGGGCCGGTATTCCGGCAAGGAAGACAAACCCTGCGCGCAAGCGGCGCCGGCCACGCATGCAAGCGCAGCCCACGCGAGCGGACGAAGGAGTGTCTTCACTTCAGCTTTTCTCGCTGCTCGCGAGCCGCTTCCGGATTGAGCGGCAGGTACATGCCGTCGTCGACCACATCCTGCTGGCCTTCACGGCTGAGGATGTAGACGCGAAACTCCTTCAGCCTTGGCGTAATAGGCGTCCCGGGACATGGTTTCCCTGGTGGGTGGGACGAAAGGTCCGGCGTTGGTTGCGGCAATTGCAAGCGGTTTGACCTTGGGCTCCTTCTCGACCACGCGCATCAAGTTGAAACCGATGCCGTACTTATCATTGGCTACGGCGCTTACGATCTGGACGTCGGAGGGAGCCTTGCTTCCTCCCCGGACCATCTCCTTCATCGCGGGATTCCACTTGTCGCCTCCCTTGAACACCACGCGCTGGATCAGGTCCGACCAATTGCTCAGCGTCGCGTCGATTCCGTAAATGTTGATTGGCTTGTCCGCCCACTCGCCGGCGAGCCCGAGCGCTCCCCACGTGCGGATGTTGTCCTTGGCGCTTCGTGCGGCGTCGGTCGACCACGTCGACCCTTTCCAGCCGCCGCTGCGCTCGGCACCGAAAATGCCGTCCAACTGCTTCAGGCTGAGCCCGGAAATGGGGTTGTCCTTGTTCACGAAGAAGATCACGCCCGGACTATTTCCCTTGCCGAGATTGAACCCCCCGGTAGCAAACATGATCTCGAGCGGGTCGTAACCATAAACCTCCTCGAACGCCTTCAGGTCCGACCGCCAGGCGGTATGCCCCATGACATTAATATCGGCCGTGTCCGCAGTGAGCCCGCTGAACCCGCTGGGGACGAAGTAGTCCCCGAAACGAATGTTGGGATGCAGCTTGAGGAAGTTGTCCTGCCATAGATGAACCAGATGTTGCGTGAGCTCGGTTCCGTGAATGCGGATGACGCCCCAGACGCCTTCGCACACGGCGCCATGACAATGTTTCGTAAGCTTGTCTTCTTCGCTCGGCGTCCACTTATACGGCGGAAGGCCCGACAGATCGAACTCCTTCGAGTGCTTGTCCAGTGCCCAGGCCGGAGCAGCTGCGAACATGACACTCCAGACGAGCACAGCGATGGGAAACAGACGCTTCATCGTGGTCTATTTCCCGATTTCCAGGACGACGAACGGACCGGGCTCATAGGCAACTTTCCCCAACGGGGCTGGCTGCGAGGTCGCGTGCGGCGGAACATTTTCCACGGTTGCGGAGAAGAGCTTCCCGGTCTTCGAATCGAAGCCCAGCGTCTTGGCGCCGCGCATCGTCTTCACGTTTTCCACGAGCGTGTACGCATCAGACGAGTCTTGATGCACGATGGTGACGAAGCCGTCACCGGTCGACGCGAAGATCGGGCGATTGGCGGCATCGTAGACCATTCCATCGGCGTGCTCGCCGATAGGCAGCGTTTTGACGATCTTGCCGGAGTCCGGATCGACCACGACCAGTACGCGGCTGTGGCATCCGATGAACAAGCGCCGGTTCGCCGAATCGAAAGCCATGCTGGACGCATCCTTGCAGCCCTCGATCGGCGTAGTCTTGGTCACCTTCAGCGAGTTGACGTCGATGGTGACGAACGCGCCTTTGTCGAAAAGATTTGTCCAGACCGTGCCCTCGCCATCTGCCGCGAGGAATTCGGGGCCGCCTCCGATGGGAATCGTCCCGACAACCTTGCCGGCCTTCGGATCGATCACGGTCATGTCGTCGCTATCGCCATTGTTGACGAAGACACGACCCGTTCCGGGATCGTAGATGGTGGCGTCCGGCTTCCTGTCTGCCTTGATCTCGCCGACGCGCTGGAGAGTCTTGAGGTCGACAACGATGACCGAATCGGTCGTACCGTTGGTCGCGAAACCCTCGCCGATGGACTTGACCAGGGCAACGCCGCGGGCTCCGTTCATGTTTGCGATCCGGCCGACTACTACTCCCGTATCCGCGTCGAGCACCTCGACGCTGCGGTAGTGCGTCACATAGACGCGGCGATCCTCGGGATCTACTACGATGTAATCCCATCCGGCGTCGCCGCCGATGGTGTACTTGTGGGTGACGTGGTAACCGGTTTTGGCGGCCTCCGCGCCCCGCGCCGGAGCACCCACGGCCACCAGCACTGCGGCCAGCGCGACAATTCTGACAGCTGTCATGCGCAGAGCTCGTCCCGAAATCATTCCCGCCAGAATTACCTGATCGCCTGCATGGCGTTGTGCACGAATCGATTGTCGTAGAGCTGATCGACCTTGACCTTGGAACTATCGCCCGTGGCGCGCCACCGGCCTTCCTCGCTCCGGTCGAAATTGGAGGATTGGATCGCATCGACCACCAACTTGACTGCGGCCGGCGAGAACGAATAGTCGCCCTTCGCGTAGGTTGGCAGCGTGTTCCGGATAAACTTGATCTCGGCCAGCCGATCTTTCTTTTCGAAATAGTCCGGCGGCAGTTTTTCGGCGATCTCCTCCGCGGTATGAGCGTTCACGAAACGCGTCGTGCGCACCAGCGCGTTGACGAGATGCTGAACCGTGTCGGGATGCGCTTCGATATATTTCGGCGCCATGAGGAGGCTTTGCGCCGGAAACGCTGCCCCCAGTACCTTCGTTGTGGATTCCTTGCTGTTGAGGTCGTACAGCGTCGAAACCATGTTCGATTCCAGGAGAGCGGATGTTATCGGCTCCTGAAACGTCATCACGTCCACCTTCCCTTCCTTCAACCCCTTGAGGACCGCTTCCTGCCTTCCCTCGGATTCAACCATCACCGGCGTGAAACTGCCCGGCGCCACGCCGGCCTTCTTCGCGAGGTAGCCCGTGATGACGCTCTTGGTCCCGTATTGCGCTCCCTCGGCAATATTCTTTCCCTTGAAATCCGCGGCGCTGTGGATCTTGTCCTTTACGCGGTTGGCCACCATCACCGTCATGCCCGGCGCATCGTTGATCACCATGACAGCTTTGATGGGGAGATTGTGGCGGGCGCCGAAGATCGTGTGATTGAACCAGTGATACGAGGCGTCGATCTGGCCCTTGAGCAGCGGCTCCTGCATCAGGTAGTCGTATTTCGCGATTTTCTCGCGATCGACCGGCACGATCTCGATGCCCTCCTGCTTGAAATAGCCGAGGCTGTCCGCGAGACGAAGCACGATCGGATCCTCGTCGATGCTCATTCGCACCTGCGTGAGCTTGTCGGCGGCCCTGCCCGGTGACACGCCAAGGGCGCCGACGAGCGCGATGAGCGCCATCACGATGACGCTTCGGGTCAAGGACTTGCTTACCTGTTCTCCAAGAGCGACAGCCATCTTTTATTCCTCCAACAGCTCCAGCTCTCGCGGAGCTTCCTTCGAATCGAGTTTGTTCAACTGCGCGTTCACCGTTGCGATCGGCAGCGGCAGATACGCCCTGTCGCGGAGGACATCCTGCTGACCCTGCTTGCTCAGGACGTAGCGCAGGAACTCCCTCACCTTCGGGTCGACCCTCGGATCGGCGATTTCGGACTTCTCGTTGTCGATGGTGAAGACGATGTACACGGGGCGCGACAGCGGGTAGCTGCGATCGGTGACGCTGTTCCGGGAGAGCTCCACGAAAGGCCCGGCAGCGGTGTCGGCGAGGGCGACCGGCTTGACGCCGGGGGTGCGGTAGCCGAGCGCGGTGTACGCGATCTCGTACGGATCCTGACTCAGGTCAGTGATCATCTGCTTGCGATCTTGGTACTCGCGCAGGTCTTCATTCCACATGGCGCCGCCTTGGAGTACTTTCGACTGAAACAAGGTGATCGAACCCGCGCCCAGCAGCGGCGGACCATAGACGTGTATGGGTTTGTCGGCCCACGCGCCCTTGAGGCCCAACTGACCCCAGGTGCGGATGTTCTCCGCGCTGGTCCGGGCGGCATTCACATCCCAGGTCAGCGCATTCCATCCGCCCCCCCGCTCGGCGCCGAAAAAGCCGTCCAGCTGTTTGACGGTGAGCTGCGCGAGAGGGTTGTCCTTGTGCACGAAGATTGCGTACGCCGGCGACTTGTGAGGAGTCTCGAAGCTGCCCGTGGCCACTTCGATCTCGACCGGATAGACCCATGAGCGTTCGTAGGACCCGTACCGTTCATATGGATTGATCGGGCGGCCCATTACCGCGATATCCGCCGTGCGCATCTCCAATCCGTACATCCCGGACGCGCTGCCCACGAGCGTATCGGCGAACTGGATACCGGGGTGGTACTTCCTGAATCCCTTTTCCCACTGCTTCATAAGCGCCGCCATCTGATCGTTGCCGCGGCTGCGAAGCACGCCCGAGACCCGCTGGTCGGGCCGGTAGTCCGGCAGCGATGATAGGTCCTGCGCCGTGACACCCGACGCGAACACAGCGGCGAGCATCAAGCCTGCAATGACGGTCTTCATGGTTCAGTCGAGTTTTTTGAGCTCGGCCTGCGCATGCGCGGCGCTGAGCGGGATGAAAATGCGGCTGTCGGCGACGATCTGCTGGCCCTCCCGGCTGAGCACAAAGCGCACGAACTCCTTGTCCCGTGTCGACAGCGGCTTGCCAGGTACGCGGTTGAGGTAGAGATATGCGCCGTTGTGCATCGGATAGCTGCCGTCGAAAAAAGTCTGCGGGCTCGGGGTGATGTAAGGACCGCCTGCGTTCGCAGCGAGCGGCAATACTCTTACGTCCGACCCCGTGGCATTGATCACACGCTGGAACATGAAGCCGATGGCGAGCGGGTCGTTCTGTACGCCTTCGATGATCTCCTGGTCGCGAGTCTTGCCATGAGCCTTCAACCCGATATCAGCGCGCGGCCCCTCGATGAGCGCCGGATTCCACTTCTTGCCGCCTTTGAATGCTTCCCTCTCGATCAAATCCGCCCAGTTGCTTAAAGTGACGTCGGAGCCATGCACATGGATCGGCTTGTCCGCCCACTCGCCCGTGAGCCCGAGCTGCCCCCACGTCCTGATGTTTCCTTCGGGTCCGCGCGCCGCCGCGGTCGACCATTTCGTGCCGTCCCAGCCGCCCGTGCGCTGCGCGCCGAAGATGCCGTCGAGTTGCTGCAGCGTGAGGCCTCTCATCGGATTGCTCTTGTGCACGACGAACATGAGACCCGGCGTGGAACCCTCAGGATCGTCGTACGAGCCCGTCGCGAACCGGATCTCGAGCGGGTCATATCCGAACGCCTGGTGGAATCCCATCAGGCTGGTGTGCCAGGTCCGATGGCCCATGAGTCCGATATCGGCCTGACCCGTCAGGAAACCGGCGAATGCCTGCGATGTGTTGATGAGATACGCTTTCAGGCGAACGTGGCCCTGCTTTGCGCGGAATCCGTAGGCCCAGCGACCGACCAGCGACTCCAGCGGCGTACCGTAAATGCGGACGACCCCGAGCGCCATCTGCTCCGGCTTGTACGGCGGCAACGCGCTCAGATCGTACATTGCCGACGTGAATTCGGTCGCGGCGACGGCGCTGCAGATCGCGACCAGCACCGCGACGATTCCGAACAGATATCCCAAGCGCCACAAGAGCAAACGATGGAGTCCTGAGAAGAAGATTTTCATGAAGCTGCGAGGATGAGCTGAAGGTTGCGGATGGCTTCGGCGAGGCGAATCACGTCGTAGCCTAGGACATGCGCCTGAAGCGCCGCTTAATCCAAACTGAACTGACATTTATGCAGTTGCCGCTTATTCGAGTTTGGCCAATTCCCGGGGCACATCCTTCGGGTCGATCGGAACGAAGCCGTTGCTGACTGTCATCGATGCAATCAGCGCCTGGCCCTCGCTGGAGAGCGCAAGCGTGAGGAATTCCTTGAGCCACGGGTCCAGCGGTTTCCCCGGCGCCTTGTCGACGACGAAACGCAGGCCTCCGGCCAACGGGTAGACATCGCCGACCCGGCCGCGCGAGAGCCTCGAATGCTTGTCCCACGACAGCGGAAGAAAGCGCACCTTGTCACCGAGCTCCGCTGCGCGGTCCCATCCTTCGTCGGTCGGCCACCAACCGATCAGTCCGATACCGAAGGGGTCGTTCGCGACAGCGTTGATCACGTCTTCCATCATCGGCAGATGCTCGATGCGGCGCGACCATGGCGCACCGCCGAGAACGTAGCGCATGGTCGCAAGAATCGGCAGGCGCTCCAGCTTCGGCATGTAGGCATGTATCTCGCGCTTGGCATAGTCAGCACCGTTGCCACCGATCGGACCTTCGTGGCCCTCAAGCTGGCCCCAGAACGTGTAATCTCCCTTGCCGGTGCCCGTGGTGAAAATGCCGGCGATATCGTCCATGCTGAGCCACGGAGTCGGGTTTTTCACGTTCACCCACACACCCGGCGGATATTTTCCCGGCGGCTGGTGCTCGGCGTCGGGCGTGTTGTCCCAGCCCACTTGGATGTCGGTGAGCTCGTAGCCGTGTCGCGAGCTGAACGCGTCCCGCTCCTGGAAGCTCACGTCGCGCGCGATGGGGCCCAGTGCAGACTTGCCGGAATTGATGCCGCTCACCGACAGGCCCGAAGTCTGCAGCTCCATGTGGAATCTGTATTCGGGATAGTACTTGCGGAAGAGCGCGGTGAGGCGCTGCATGTACGACACCATGAGATCGTTGCCCGCGATGAGGATCGAACCGTCTGACCTGACGTACTTCGCATCCTTGGACGGCGGCGGGATCTTATTTGCGACGTAGGGCTTGAGCGCCGGCGCGTTGCTCTCGGCCTGCGTGACGGCAAAGGACGAGGTCCACGCAAAGAGGCAGGCGAACGCCGCGAGCGCGAATCGAGTCATGGGTATCAGTCCAGCTTGGCGAGCTCGGCGGTGAGCTCCATGGGATTCAACGGCAGGTAGCCCTTCGCGTCCGAAGCGATCGCCTCCTGCCCTTCCTTCGACAACACCATGCGCAGATACTCCCTGACGAAAGGATTGACGGGCGCATCGGGCCCGCGGCGCACATACACGTAGACGAAACGGTCGTACGGATAACGGCCGCTTCGCACGTCCTCGGGCGTGCCTTTCATCGGCGTGCCCCATTCGCCGCGTGTTACGCCCAGCACTTTCACGTCGGGCGTCACGCGGTTCAACGTGGTGATGCCGATGCCGGCCGGATCGTCGGCTACCTTCTTCGTAACATCGGCATAGGTGCGCTGCATCTGGTAGTTGCGCGCGTTGTGCGCGAGGCGAAGCCGGGATCTTCCGACGGATAGTGATCCGACTCGGGCAGGCCATAGCTTCGGATCTCCCTTTCGCCGAGATCGCCTTTCACCCCCGCCTGCTTCCACAGCACGATGTCGGGCGCGCGTCCACCCACGGTGAGGATGTGCAACAGCTGCCCGGGTGAAAGCCGATCGAGCGGGTTCACCTTGTTCACGATGAAGGCCAGCGGTCCGAGCTTCGCATCCCCCTGCACCGCGCCGTGAGCGATGCGCACGCTATAGGTCGGCGCCTTAACCTGCGGCCGGTATGCGGAATTTAGGCTGGTCGAGAACTCCATGCCGGTCGGGGCGAAGGCGGTCTCGCCGAAGATGAGCGAATGCTGGGGCGCGATCAGGTTGCCTGTCACGTACTTGAGCTTCGTGCCCGGATGCGTCCTCTCGTAGAGCACGTTGAGGCGCGCGAACATTCCGGCCAGGTCATCCCATCCGACGATCTGGATGGTGCCGTCGGGAAGCACGTAGCCCGCGTCCTTCGGAGGCAACACAGACTCGGGTTGGTACGGCGCTTGCGCGTGTGCGCAAATGGCGGCCAGAATCGCCGCAGCCGCGAGGGATCCGCGGATCGAGGGGTTCAATGGGTCTCCCTCATCGCCTTTTCGACGAACGGGTTGGTGTGGAGCCGATCGGCACGGATCTTCGAGTGATCGCTCGCGGCACGCCAATCGGCATTCCTCGCCCTAATCGAAATCCGAGGATGCGCGCGATGCCTAGAAATCGACCTTCGCGCTCATCTTTATGCTTCGGTCCATGCCCGTCCCGTACGTGCCGGTTTGGACCGAATTCCAGTAGCGCCTATTCGCAAGATTATCGACGCCCAATTGAAGGGCAACGCGCCGGCCGGCGATCCTGGTCACGTAACCGGCACTGGCCGTATACAAGGCGTACCCTGGAATAACCCCTTGGTCTTGGGGATTGACGAAGCGCGT
>VBCZ01000023.1 GCA_005889025.1 Betaproteobacteria bacterium | reverse complement strand
CCGATTGAGTCTTCATGGTCGTCGGGCCGAGCTTGCAGGTCGCGGTGATCGTCATGCGATTGCCTTCCAGGCGACGGTCGCTCTGACTACACATTTCCTTGGCGACGCCCATCCCGAATTCCCTCATCTCCGCCTGCACCGAGTCGTCCAGGCACATGGTCGTCAGGTGCTTCTCAGTCGGCTGCTGGGTCGACGCCCGCGTGACCTCCCACAGCCCCGCCTTGAGCACGGGCGGCTCGGCGGCGAGCGCCGCTCCGACCAGTCCGATGGCGGCCGTCGAGGCCGAAAGAAAGGCGATGCGGTCAAGATTCATGCGTACTCCTGAAAGAAACTCAAGGCAGTTCAAATGACGAACAAGTCGACGAACTCGTTGACCGGCGTGGCTGCGAGCCGCGCGTCATCGAGCGCAATATCCAGGATCGCGTACTGCTGCTTAGGCGGAAAGCGGCGGCCAAGATTGGTCCTGAACTTTTCAACCAGCAGGGGAATGCCTTCCTTGCGTCGGCGGCGGTGTCCGATCGGATATTCGACGACGACTTCCGCAAGTCTTCGCCCGTCCTTGAGCTCGACGGTGATCGCGTTGGCGATCGAGCGCTTGTCGGGATCCAGGTAATCCTTGGTGAACTGCGGGTCTTCGACGCAGACCATTTTATCGCGCAAGCGGTCGATGCGGGGATCGGCTGCGATTTCGTCTTCATAGTCCGCCGCAGTCAGCCTGCCGTAGATGAGCGGGACGGCGACCATGTACTGGATGCAGTGATCGCGATCGGCGGGATTGGACAGCGGGCCCTTCTTGTCGATGATGCGAATGGCCGACTCCTGCGTACGGATGGTGATCTTGGCGATGTCGTCCAGACGGTCGGCCACCTGCGGATGCATCGCCATGGCGCACTCGACGGCGGTCTGGCCGTGGAATTCCGCCGGAAAGCTGATCTTGAACAGCACGTGCTCCATGACGTAGCTGCTGAAGGCGCGCTGGAAGGTGAACGGCCTGCCTTTGAACAGCACATCGTAGAACCCCCAGGTCTTGGCCGTCAGCACCGACGGATAGCCCATCTCACCCTTGGCGGCCATCAGCGCGAGCCGCACCGCGCGTGCGGTGGCGTCGCCCGCGGCCCAGCTTTTGCGCGAGCCCGTGTTCGGCGCGTGACGATAGGTGCGCAGCGACTGTCCGTCGACCCAGGCGAGCGATACCGCGTCGATGATTTCGTCGCGCGCGAGGCCCAGGAGCTGCGAGACGACCGCCGTCGACGCGACTTTGACCAGCACGACATGGTCGAGGCCGACGCGGTTGAAGCTGTTCTCGAGCGCGATGACACCCTGGATCTCATGCGCCTTGATCATCGCCGTCAGCACGTCCTTCATGAGCGGCGGCTTCTTTCCGCTCGCGACGGCGTTGCGCGAGAGCCAGTCGGCGGTGGCGAGAATGCCGCCGAGATTGTCGGAGGGATGCCCCCATTCCGCCGCGAGCCACGTATCGTTGAAGTCCAGCCAGCGGATCATGGCGCCGATGTTGAACGCGGCCTGGACCGGATCGAGCTGGAATTGCGTCCCGGGCACCTTCGCGCCGTTGGGAACGATCGTCCCCGGCACGATCGGCCCGAGGAGCTTGGTGCACGCCGGGTAGGACAACGCCTCGAGCCCGCAGCCGAGCGTGTCGAGGAGACAATAGCGCGCTGTCTCGTAGGCTTCGCGGCTTCCTACGTCGTATCCGACGACATAATCGGCGATATCGACCAGCACGCGGTCGGGCTCGGGGCGGACGTTGCTGAGAGGCCCTGACATCGGTTCTTCCGGTGCTTTTTGCGGCGCCTTACTTGCGCTTGGCGATGGGGACGAACGGCTGGTCCTCGGGACCGACATAGTTGGCCGACGGACGGATGATCTTGCCGTCGCTGCGCTGCTCGACGACATGCGCCGCCCACCCCGATGTGCGCGAGATCACGAACAGCGGCGTGAACATCGCCGTCGGCACGGCCATCATGTGGTAGCTGACGGCGCTGAACGATGTTGAACATTTTCATATTGGTCGCATCCTGAGAAAGCTTTCGCGCGAGGTCCTTGATGATCTTGTTGCGCGGATCGGCCACGGTATAGACAGGATGACCGAAGCCGATGATCACTTCCCTCGCCTCGACGCGCCGTCTGATGTCCGCCTCGGCTTCGTCCGGCGTTTCGTAGCGCTTCTGGATCTCGAAGGAGAATTCGTTCGCGCCGCCGTGCTTGGGCCCGCGCAGCGCCCCGATCGCTCCGGTGATCGCCGAGTACATGTCCGATCCCGTTCCGGCGATCACGCGCGCGGTGAAAGTCGACGCATTGAATTCGTGCTCGGCATAGAGATTGAGCGAGGTATGCATGGCCTTGACCCACAGCGGCGGCGGCGCGCGGCCGTGCAGCATGTGCAGGAAGTGGCCGCCGACCGAGTCGTCGTCGGTTTGCACCTCGATGCGCTTTCCGTTGTGGCTCCAGTGGTACCAGTACAGGAGCATCGAGCCCAGGCTCGCCATGAGGCGATCGGCAATGTCTCTCGCGCCGGCGGGCGAGTGGTCGTCGCGCTCCGGAAACGCTGTTCCCAGCGCGGATGTCGCCGTGCGCAGGACGTCCATCGGATGCGCCGCCGCGGGTATCTGCTCCAGCATCACCATGACGCGCGCGGGAATCCCGCGCATCGACTTGAGCTTGGCCTTGTAACCGGCAAGCTCGGCGGTGGCGGGCAGCTTGCCATGAACGAGGAGGTGTGCGATTTCCTCGAATTCGCAGGTGTCGGCGATGTCGAGAATGTCGTACCCGCGATAATGCAGGTCGTTGCCGGTGCGTCCTACGGTGCACAGCGCGGTGTTGCCGGCCACGACGCCGGAAAGCGCGACCGACTTCTTGGGTTTCGGGGCGGGGGCCGAGTCTTCGCTCATGGTCGATACCTGTGGGGCGACGGTTCAGGGTGTTTAACGCTCGGCGCGGCAAGATCGCGCTGAGGCGAGGTCAAGGCTCGTCCTTCGCGAACAGCGCATCGAGTTTTTTTTCGTAGGCGTGATAGCCGAGGTATTCGTAGAGCTCGTCGCGGGTCTGCATGGTATCGAGCACGGCTTTTTGCGTTCCGTCGCGGCGCAGCGTCCGGTAGACCGAGAGCGCCGCCTGGTTCATCGCGCGGAACGCCGACAGCGGATAAAGCGCGATCGCGATCCCTGCGCCGCGCAGCTCGCCGATCGTAAACAGCGGCGTCGACCCGAACTCGGTGATGTTGGCGAGCACCGGAACGCCGAGCGCGTCGACAAACTGCCGGTACATCGAAAGCTCGGTCATCGCTTCGGGAAAAATCATGTCGGCACCCGCCTCGACGTAGGCGGCAGCGCGAGCGAGCGCCGCGGAAAGACCTTCGACTGCGAGCGCGTCGGTCCGTGCCATGACGACGAACTGCGGATCGCTCCTGGCGTCGACGGCGGCCTTGATGCGGTCGACCATTTCCTCCTGGCTGACCAGCTCCTTGTTCGGCCGGTGCCCGCAGCGTTTGGCGCCGACCTGGTCCTCGATGTGCATGGCCGCGGCCCCGAACTTGATCAGCGATCGCACTGTGCGCGCGACATTGAACGCCGAAGCCCCGAACCCGGTATCCACGTCGACCAGCAGCGGCAGCGCGCATGCGTCGGTGATCCGACGGACATCGGCGAGCACGTCGTCGAGGGTCGTAATGCCGAGATCCGGCACACCCAGCGATCCCGCGGCGACACCGCCGCCGGACAGGTAGATCGCCTGAAAGCCCGATTTCTCCGCGAGGATGGCGTGGTAGGCGCAGATCGCGCCCGGGACCTGCAACGGCTTTTCCCGGTCGAGCGCCGCGCGAAATCTGCCGCCTGCCGAAGCCATCGGGGCTTGCGTATCAGCCAAGGAGCGAAGCGACGCCGGCGCGCTCTTCTTCGAGCTCCTTGAGCGTCGCGT
This sequence comes from Betaproteobacteria bacterium, assembly GCA_005889025.1. Classification (GTDB taxonomy): domain Bacteria; phylum Pseudomonadota; class Gammaproteobacteria; order Burkholderiales; family Casimicrobiaceae; genus PALSA-1003. The sequence continues at coordinate 349 of VBCZ01000023.1, read as the reverse complement.
CCATTTTTTCGCGCGAGAACGCGTCGATCTCCAGTCCCTGCACCAGCGTGTGCTCGCCGTTGGCGATGGTGACAGGAAATCCGTACATGACGTCTTGTGGAATGCCATAGCTGCCGTCGGACGCAACGCCCATGGTTTTCCATTTTCCACCGCTGCCCGAGAGCCAGTCGCGGACGTGGTCGACGGCGGCGTTGGCGGCCGACGCAGCCGAGGAAAGCCCGCGCGCTTCGATGACCGCCGCGCCCCGCTTGCCGACCGTGGGAATGAACACGTTGCGGTTCCAGGTCTCGTCGTTGATCAGCGTTTTGAGCGACTGCCCGTCGGCGGTGGCGAAACGGTAGTCGGGATA
>VBCZ01000197.1:5822-7226 GCA_005889025.1 Betaproteobacteria bacterium | reverse complement strand
GGTCGCCAGGTCCCGCGTCCAGTTCCGGCTTCGCGTAAGCCTTGGCGACGACATCGCCGTCGGTCCCGGCAAGGTCGATCTGCTCGAAGCGATCGCGCGAAACGGCTCGATCACCGCCGCCGCACGCGAGCTCGGCATGTCCTACCGGAGGGCATGGCTGCTCGTAGATACAATGAATCGGTGCTTCAGGTTGCCGGTAGTGGAAGCGGAAACCGGAGGAAAACGCGGCGGCGGGGCACGATTGACTGCATCGGGCGAGGACGCAGTGCGGCTTTATCGCGGGATCGAGCTAAGCGCATCACGTGCAGCGCGCAACGACATTCGCGCGCTCATCCGTCTGCTGCGGGCATAGTCACGCGTAGCCCACGCTGCGCCTGTCCAGCGATACCGCCTTGATCAGCGCGTAGATGCGCTGCCCGGGGCGCAAGTCGAGCCCCGCCAGGGATCTGCGCGTGATTCGCGCCACCAAGGGCGTGTCGCCGACCGTCATTCCCACATCGACGATCGCGCCTTCTTCCTGGGAGATGGCGGTGACCCTTGCTTCCAGGACGTTGAGAATCGAGACGGCGTTCGGGCGCTCGAGGGCAATGGAGATATCGCGTGCGCGTATGCGCACGCGCACGCGTTCGCCGACGAGCGCTTCAACGTTGGGAACGACGAGCTGCCCGCCTGCGAAGCCGAGCGCCGTCAGGCCATATTCGACATCGTGCGACATCACGCTCGTCTCGATGACCGCGCCGGCTTCGTATCTGCCCGTGTGCGGCCGGAGCTCCATGCGCCCCATGACACTTTCCACGTCGCCCACGGCAAGCGATTTTCCCTCGGACAGCAATACGACGGTGTCGGCGAGTCGCGTGATCTCGGCGACCGAGTGGCTGACGTAGACGATCGGAATGACGAGGTCGTCGCGCAGCTGCTCGATATAGCGCAGCACCTCGTTCTGCCTGCGCAGGTCCAGCGACGCGAGAGGCTCGTCCATGAGCAATAACCGCGGCTGGGCGAGCAGCGCGCGTCCAATCGCCACGCGTTGTCTTTCCCCTCCCGAAAGTGTTTCCGGCTTGCGATTGAGCAGCGCGCGCAAGCCGAGCAATTCGGTGACGTGGTCGGGATCGATCACGCGAGCGCTCGCGCGGCGATAGCCGTAAAGCAGATTGGCCCCGACAGTTAAATGCGGAAAGAGCAGGTCGTCCTGAAAGACGTATCCAAGGCGACGGCGCTCCGGCGCAACATCGATGCCTCGATCGCTGTCGAACAGCGTCTCTCCGTTGATGACGATCCGTCCGCGGCGCGGACGCAGGATGCCCGCGATGGCATTGACGACCGTCGTCTTTCCGGATCCCGATCGACCGAACAGCCCGACGACCGGCGCCTCGGCCTGGAACGCCACCTTGAGCTCGAAATCAC
>VBCZ01000197.1:0-5726 GCA_005889025.1 Betaproteobacteria bacterium | reverse complement strand
GCCCGGGATATTGGAGACAAAGGTGATCGTCGCACCGAATTCGCCCAGGCTCCGGGCAAAGGAAAGCAGCGCGCCCGTGACGATGCCCGGGAGCGCCAGCGGCAGCGTCACCGAGACGAACACCCGCACTCGGGCGGCGCCCAGCGTGCGCGCCAAGGTTTCGAGCCGCCGGTCGACGGCCGCCATGGAAAGACGGATCGCGCGGACCATGAGGGGAAAGCCCATGATCGCCGCCGCGAGCGCGGCACCGGTCCATCGAAACGCGAACACGATGCCGAGCCATCGATCCAGCCACGCCCCGAGGGCGCCCTGCTTTCCGAAGATCAGCAAGAGCGCGTAGCCGACGACGACCGGCGGAAGCACCAGGGGCAGATGAACCAGTGCGTCGAGCAACGTCTTGCCCGCGAAATCGAATCGGGCGAGGACGTAGGCGATGATGATGGCGAGCGGCAGGCTGAAAGCGACGCTGCAGAGCGCCACCTTCAGATCGAACGGGCCGCATCCGACACAAGGTAATTCAGCAACGCTTGCGCGCGCGGTGAAGCGCGTCCCGCAACAATCGCAGCCGGGTACACGATGGGCGGATGCGAGCTCTCCGGAAATAGGCCGAGCACCCGGACATGGTTCTCCGCAAGCGCGTCGGTAACATAGACGATGCCCAACGGCGCTTCGCCGCGGGCGACGAGCGCCAGCGCAGCGCGCACGTTCTCGGTCCTGGCGACGTGCTTCTCGACCGACTCCCATACGCCGAGCGACTGCAGCGCGCGTTTTGCATACTTGCCCGCCGGCACGCTGTCGGGGTTTCCCATGGCGAGCCTGGCATCTCCAAGGGCGGCAGCGAGGGCAAAGCCCGGAACGATGGAAAGGTCGACTGCCGAATTGGCTGGAGCGATCAGCGCCAGACAGTTTCTCAGCAGAATGATCCGGCTGCGGCGATCGACGAGCCCGCGCCCGTCGGCATAGTCCATGGATTCGACATCGGCCGCGATGAATACGTCTGCCGGTGCGCCTGCGTCGATTTGTCTCGCCAGCGCCGTGCTTGAGCCATAGGCAACGATGATGCGCTCGCGCGTGTCACGTTGGAAAATCCGTACCTGTGCATCCAGCGCTTCCTTCAGGCTCGCTGCGGCGAATACCGTGACGTCGGCGCACGCCGTACCTGCGGCGCCGGCGACCAGGAACAATGCCGCCCAACGCCATATTTTTGCCGGGCCTTGAACCGCGATTCCTCGTTGGAACGAGGTCATGACCGAAATATACCGCGGTATATAACGCTGGGCAACGAAGATCCCCACGCTCTGCGTCCGCGAGTCATGTTCTGCGTATCACGCCGCTGGATCCTGGGCGTTGGGATAGAAAAGCTGCTTCCCGTTGATCTTGTAGCTGGCGATCGCCTTCTGGCCTTCGGGCGAGATCACCCAGTCGACGAACTGCTGGCCGAGTTCCTTTTTCACATTCGGATGCCTGTCCGGGTTCACGAGCATCACGCCATATTGGTTGAACAGGCGCTTGTCGCCTTCGACCAGGACGGTAAAATCGCCTTGGTTCTTGAACGCGAGCCACGTGCCACGATCGGCGAGGATGTAAGCGTTCATCGACACCGCCGTGTTGAGCGCCGGCCCCATGCCCTGCCCGGTATCGCGATACCACGGCCCCCTGGCTTTGTCGATGTCGATGCCGGCCGTTTTCCACAACTCGAGCTCCGCCATGTGGGTACCGCTGCGATCGCCCCGCGACACGAAAGGCGCGTGCGCCGCTTCGAGCCTTTTGAGCGCGGCGACGATGTCTTTGCCGCCGCCGACCCTGGCAGGATCGGCCTTGGGTCCGATGAGCACGAAGTCGTTGTACATCACCGGGTAGCGTTTGACGCCGTGGCCTTCGGCGAGGAACGTCTCCTCGGCCGCGCGAGCGTGCACGAAGACGACATCCGCGTCGCCGCGGCGGGCGACGTCGAGCGCCTGGCCGGTGCCCAATGCGACGACATGGACTTTGATGCCGGTCTTCCGCTCGTAGATTGGTAGCAGATAAGCAAACAGCCCCGATTGCTCGGTGGACGTCGTCGAGGCGACGGTGATAAACCGCTCTTGCGCATGCGTTGACAGGGCTGCCAACGTGAACAGCGCTGCGACAAAGACATGACGAGCGATCACCACGGTAATTCTCCTTCCAGAAATTGCGCAGCTTCGAGGGATCGGGGATGTTTGAAAAAGCGCTCGGCGCTCGCTCGCTCGATTAGCCGCCCCTGATGCAGGAACAGAATTTCGTCGGCCATGCGCCTCGCCTGTCCGAGGCTGTGGGTAACCATGAGTATTTTCGTGCCCGCGCCGTGCATGGCGGCGATGATTGCTTCGATTTCCTGCGCAGCGCCGGGATCCAGGCTCGCAGTCGGCTCGTCGAGGAAAAGAACTTCGGGGCGCAACGCCCATGCACGCGCCAGCGCGAGCCGCTGCTGTTCTCCTCCCGAGAGCACGCGCGCCGGGTGCGCGCGCAGTCCATCGAGGCCGACTTTGAGCAGGGCCTCGCGGGCCCGCTGCTGGCGATGATTGCGTGAAACGCCGGCAACCTGAAGCGCGTACAGCACATTGGCAAGCGCCGACCGGCGCAACAGCACGGGACGTTGGAAAACCATCGCTTGGCGCCGCGCTGTTCCGGGCGCTTCCGGCGAATTCCAGCGTATCGTTCCGTGCGTGGGTGAAAGCAGGCCGTGACACAGGCGCAAGAGAACGCTCTTGCCGGCGCCGTTGGGCCCGACAATGACTGTGCGCCGCCCGGCATCGAGTCTGACCGACACGTCATCGATAATGAGTCGCGCGCCTGCCGAGAACGAAACGCCTTCGAGCTCGAGAGGGAGCAGTGACCTGGGGGGGCCTAGCTCTTGCGTGTAGTTCATCCGTAGCGGCGCTGCGCGGTTTCGTTGACCAGGTAGGCCGCGGCGTTCAACGAAAACACGATCACCAGCAGCACCATCCCCAGCCCAAGCGCGAGAGGAAGGTCGCCTTTGCTTGTCTCCAGGGCGATCGCCGTCGTCATGACCCGCGTGACGCCGTCGATGTTGCCTCCCACGATCATCACCGCGCCGACTTCCGCCGCAGCGCGCCCGAAGCCGGCGAGAACGATCGTGACCAATGAGAATCGCAAATCCCACAGCAGGGTGACTGCGGCGCCGAGCCGGGTCTCGCCCAAAGAATGGAGCTGCTCCCGATATTCCATCCAGGCGTCCTCGATGACCTGCCTGGACAGCGCGGCGATGATCGGCGTGATCAGTATCGCCTGCGCGACCACCATGGCTGCAGGTGTAAACAGCAATCCCAGCTCGCCAAGCGGCCCGGCGCGCGAGAGCATCAGGTACACGAGCAAGCCGACGACCACCGGAGGCAAGCCCATCGAGGCGTTGAGCGCGACAATCAGCGCTCGCCGGCCGTGAAATCGGCTGACGGCGATCGCCGCGCCCAGGGGCAGGCCCGCAAGGCAGGCGACGGCCACCGCGGAAAGGCTCACCTGCAAGCTGAGTGAGACGATCTGCACTAGCTTGGGGTCTGCCCCGGCTATCAGGCGCAATGCCTCGAGCCCCCCTTGGGAAAGGCTGCTCATGGCGGAAGGGAGCGAGCTGACCCCCACATCGATATATGAAAAATAATGCATAACTTGCTACACTGAGGATCTAGGGATTGTGAGCATACCTCGCTCGAGTCCTTCTGAGAAACATGCATAAGAGTGCATAAGTGCGGGTAATACCCATGCTTGCCTGGCAGCTCGACTCGGCGCGTCGCGAAACACTCGACCCGCGTCTGTTGCCCCTGCTGGAAGCGATCGCAGCGAGTGAATCGCTTTCCGCCGCGATCGGCGCGTGCGGCGTCTCGTATCGCGCGGCGTGGGGCATGCTCCGCGACTACCATCGCAAGCTCAACGCGCCCCTGGTGCATATGCAGCGCGGCCGCGGGACGCGACTGGCACCGGCAGGCATGCGTCTGCTCGACGCGCACCGCACGGCTCAGATGCGCCTGGCGCGCGTTCTGCCGCCTCTCGGCATCGAAGTTGGTGAACGCGCTCGTCCCGTGCGGGCGGGATCATCTCCCCGCCTTCGTATCGCGGCAAGCCATGACCTCGCGCTCGCCGCCTTGCGCGACGCGCAGCCGGCGACGGCACTCGAGCTTGAGCTGGCCTTCATGGGGAGCCTCGATGCCTTGCGACTGTTCGACGAAGGGCGAGTCGATGCGGCGGGTTTCCACGTCGCGGTCGACGTGCAGGACGAAGCGCTGGGGCCCTTTCTGCGCTGCCTTCATGCGTCGCGCGATCGGCTGATCCGTTTCGTTGACCGCGAGCAGGGTCTGATTCTGCCGCGTGGCAATCCGGCACGGGTTCGAAGCTTCCGCGACGTGGCCCGGAAGGGCCTGCGTTTCGTCAACCGGCAGCAAGGGTCTGGAACAAGGCTCCTGGTCGAGCGCATGCTCGCCGAACAGCGGGTAGCGCCTGGATCGCTGCGGGGGTATGCGAGCGAGGAATTCACCCATCCAGCCGTCGCCGCTACGGTTGCCTCGGGCGCCGCCGACGCCGGTTTCGGCTTGCGGGCCGCCGCCGCAGAGCTTCGCCTCGCCTTCGTGCCCTGCGTACGCGAACGCTATTACGTTGCGGTGCGGGCGGCGGCGATCGCCACGCCCGCGGTGGCGCGGCTGATCGAAGTCCTCGACAGCGCCCTGTTCGCACGCATCGTGCGGCAGCTGCCCGGGTACCGGCGCGATACCTCAGGCGCCGTCGCGCGCATCGGCGCGTTGTCCACGTGATGGGGTGAGGGGCTGAGCTTTGCCGAGGCCGCCAACTCGTCATCGTCAGTCATCTCGCAAAGCTATCCGCGGATTTTGCTGTACGATGGCGCCGCGCTCAACACGGCAGCCGCGTCCATGGAATTCGCATTCATCGTCGATCCGGTGCACCTGCTCAAGGCGTACAAGGACACCAGCGTCGCGATGATGCGTGCGCTGCAATCCCGCGGCGGCTCGCTCTTCGTTCTCGACCAGACCGAGATCTTCTGGCGCGACGGCGAGACGCTTGCGCGCGCGCATCCCCTGACGGTGGCCGACGATCATCACGACTGGCATCGCGTCGGAGACTCGGTAGTGCGGCCGCTGGCCTCTTTTGCCGCAGTGCTCATGCGCAAGGACCCGCCCTTCGACATGGAGTACGTCTACTCGACGTATCTTCTCGAGCTGGCCGAGAGCGAAGGCGCCAAGGTGATCAACCGGCCGAGGGCGATCCGCGATTACAACGAAAAAATGGCGATCGCCCGATTTCCCGAGTTCACGGCCCCGACACTGGTCACGCGCGATGCCGAGCTTATCAGCGCCTTCATCGATGAGCATCGCGACGTGATTCTCAAGCCGCTGGATGGCATGGGCGGCGCCTCCGTATTCCGGGTGAAAAACGACGATCTCAACCGCAACGTGATCATCGAGACGATCGGATGCCTCGGGGCGCGCAGCGTGATGGCGCAGCGCTTCATTCCGGAAATCGTCGACGGAGACAAGCGCATTGTGCTCATCGATGGCGAGCCCGCGCCATTTTCACTGGCGCGAATCCCGAAGGCGGGCGAGACCCGCGGTAACCTCGCGGCGGGAGGACGCGGGGTCGCCCAGCCGCTCACCCCGCGTGATCGCGAAATCGCCGAGGGCGTCGGCCGCAGGCTGGCCGCGGACGGGCTTTTTGTCGTCGGCCTCGATGTCATCGGCGAT
>VBCZ01000196.1:6393-11928 GCA_005889025.1 Betaproteobacteria bacterium | reverse complement strand
GCTTTTCGCCGAGCCTACCGTCGCAAGCTGTGGCACGTCGGCTTTATCACGGTCAGTCTCTTCCTGATAGTCGTCGTATTTGGCAACTCTTTGTTGCGCCTGCTGGTGGGCCACGGCGCGGTTGCGGACGCCAACGTAAGGACGCTATGGGTAATTATGCTCGGTTTGGGTGGGATGTTCGTGGGAGGAGCCATGGGCTCCGTTACCGCCTCATCGTTCTACGCGCGTGGCAATACCAGACTTCCGACACGCCTGGGAATGATCACTTACACAATATATATTCCCATAAAAATTGCGGCCTTTTGGCTCGGCGGAATCCTCGGACTGGCGATTTCGGCAAGCGCGTTCCATTTGCTCAATCTAGTGCTCCAGTATTTCTATCTCGAGAAATACTGTACCGATTCGCGGAGACCGGCGGTGCAAGTAAATGACGATTTCTCGCGGCATTCAAAACTTCAAGATATCGGTCGGTGGTACGTGACCAGATTTGTCGAGAACGTCGCAAAATCGCTGTCGCCCGGCAGCTCCGTGTTGGACGCTGGAGCCGGAGAGTGTTCCTACAAGAGGCTTTTTTCTCATTGTGAGTATAAAGCCATCGATCTCGGTGTCGGGGAAACGAGTTGGAATTACGGAAATTTGGACTATGTTGCAGCACTTCACGATATGCCCATCGAAAGCAACTCATTCGATGCCGTTCTTTGCACACAGGTACTCGAGCACCTCGAATGGCCACGAGAAAGCGTGAAGGAGATGTACAGGGTGCTAAAGCCCGGCGGGCGCCTGTTCCTTACGGCACCGATGAGTCACAGCGAACATCAGGTTCCGTATGATTTTTTTCGCTATACGTCGTTCGGACTGCGGTCCATCTGCGAACATGCCGGGTTCAAAGAGCTGGAGATTTGCCCGTTTGGCGGGCGATGGACACGCTGGGCCTATGAAATGCCCAGGTGTCTGTCGGCATTTCCGGCAAGCGGCATCCGGACCGGGAGACCAAACGTCGCAGGAATTCTCTTGCTGCCTGTGAAACTTGTCGTGTCGTTGACGGTTCCCCTGCTTCAGCGGTTTTTTCTGGCACTGGATGAATTGGACAAATCGAGGAACGATCCTTTTGGCTGGAGCCTGGCGGGAAGAAAATGAGCGACATAGCATTGGAGGACATCGGCTGTCCTCTCAACTGTCCGCGCGGCGACGAACCAATCCTGACCGGTCGCGATCTCATCAACGGCCTGCCAGGTGCATTTACAATCGTCCGATGTCGTACGTGCGGACTCGTGCGCACCAACCCGCAGCCTACGCCAGCCTCCATGAGTTTCTACTACCCGCACGATTATGGTCCCTATCTGGGTACGCAGGTTCAAGCCGCGGCCCCACGGCGAAAACTTTTCGCGTCGTTCCGAAGAGTCGCTCGCAAACTTTTTGAATTCAATGCGACGCGCTTACCCAAGCTGCCTGCGGGCCGTATGCTGGAGATCGGCTGCGCATCGGGTGCGTTCTTGCACAAGATGGCGGCAGAAGGGTGGCAGGTGGAAGGAATCGAATTCTCCGCCAACGCCGCCGCCGCAGCGCGCGCCCTGGGCTATCCGGTACATTCCGGCAGCCTGGAGACTGCACCCATGCCGTCGGAACCTTTCGATCTCATCGTTGGTTGGATGGTGCTGGAGCATCTTCATGATCCGGTGCTCGCGCTGAAGAAACTTAAGGCATGGATGAAACCCGGCGGCTGGCTGGTACTATCCACCCCCAACGCGGGCGCGCTGGAAGCCAGGGTTTTCCGAGACAGCTGGTATGCCCTCCATTTGCCCAACCATTTGTATCACTACAGCAAGAAGACGATTCGCCTCGTCCTTTCCAAAGCAGGCTGGGAACTCGAGAAGATCCATTTTCAGCGGGTACTGGTCGATCCCATCGCGAGTTTCGGTTACGTCCTTCAGAAAATCGGCATGTCACGCCTGGGCTACAAGCTCATCAAGTTTCCAGAACAACCTGGTTATTGGACATACGCGCTTTACCCGCTAGCTGTTGTCGCGGCTGCCATCGGGCAGACCGGGCGCATGACCATCTGGGCGCGAAAAGCGCGATGACACTGCGCGTCGCTGCCCTGACCACGGGGCTGCAAACCCCGTCGAGCCGTTTTCGCATTCGGCAGCATATTGTGCCGCTGGCCGACTATGGCATCGCCGTTCGCGAATTCAGGCCGGTAGTAAATAACGATGTCGACAACGTGTTGCGGCCCCTTCGACCAAAAGGAACCAGAATCCGCGACTTCCCGCCCATTTATCCCCTCTACTTCGGGCTTCTCGCGCTGCGGCTCGCTGCCCGCTTGCCCGGTGTGGCGGCAAGTTGGCGATACGACGTGACTTGGTTGGAGCGCGGTCTCTGCGGCGGCTGGCCCACGCTGGAACGGCTCTTGGGCAAACCTCTCGTTCTGGATGTGGATGATGCGGTGTGGTTGGCGCAGCCTTTTGGTGCCAAACAAATGCAACGTGCTGCAGAACGTGCCGATGTGGTGGTGGTTTGCAACAGCTACTTGGCCGACTGGTTTCGGCGCTTCTGTCGTCGCGTTGAACTGGTCCCGACTCCCGTTGATGGCGACATCTTCTTTCCCATAGCGAAGCCCGAAGACTCTGCATTCATCGTAGGTTGGACAGGAACGAGCGCTAACTTTCCATACCTCGCTTCCATCCAGCAGGCTCTGGCGAAGTTTCTGCACCATGCTCCCGAGGCACGGCTACGTATAGTTGCCGATCATCATCCCGCAGATTTGAACCTGCCTCCGGAGCGTATTGAATTTATCCAGTGGTCCGAAGCTAACGAGGCGACATCGGTGCAAACGATGGACGTCGGGATCATGCCCCTTGCCGATGACGCTTGGACCAGGGGCAAGTGCGCATTCAAACTGATTCAATACATGGCCTGCGGTCTGCCGGTGGTGGCCTCCCCTGTTGGAATGACCGCCGAGGTCCTGGGTCGCGGCGACGTTGGATTGACAGCGCGTAACGATTCACAATGGTTGGATGCTTTGATTTTCTTGTATGAGCAGCGAGACAAAGCGAAAAGTCTTGGCACTGCAGGGCGGACAAAATTCCTGGAACACTATAGTCGCGGGGCCAACAGGCAACCCTGTGGAGGATGCCCTCGGTAATGGTGCGCGCGTCGTTTTTCCGGCTATCACGAAATTGAAAATGAGTTTCAAGCTCTTCGACATTCATCCGCGCTTTCCACGATTGACTCCATAACTCAAGCTAGTTGTAGCGCTTCCGGAGTTTTGCGAGTGGCCTCTCCACCAACGCGTACATCGAGAACGCATAGAGGAAAGTCAGCGGAATGACAACAGCGAGTTTCATCGGAATCGAGCTCGTATTGAATACTGCCGGGACGATTGCATAAGCGATGATGTGGAAAAGGTAGATTGCATAGCTCATGAGCCCTATCCAGCGTAGCGACTTCCAGTTTAGCCAAGAAAACCAGGGAGAGTTGTGGTATGAAATTGCCGCGTGGAAGATCGGAATGAGCGCGAGGCCCTCGATTGAATACCGCCAAGATTGACGGAAGGCTTCGTCGCGGTATGCAAAGCTTCCAAGAATTGCGAGGCCCCCCGCAAGGGCCCACCCCCAATGCATCGGCTTTACATCCGGTGATCGGTCGAGAACGGGATTGTTCCAGAGCGCGAGTATGCAGCCAAACGCGATGCTGTCCAGCCTGGAGTCAGTTGTGAAATAGGTTCTCGGATCGCTAGCGACAGTCTCCAGCACGTGGAAGTATTTCACCTGGACAATTCGCCACGCGAGGACTACTGCGCAGAAGATGACGAGAGACAGCGCCTGTTGCTTCGGATTCAGCTTCATCAGACCGAAGGCGAAAACAACCGGGAAGAGAAGGTAGAAATGTTCCTCCACCGCCAAAGACCACAGGACTCCGGTGCCAGGTGGTCCGGTCCATCCGAGAGGCCGCATATAATTGGTCATGAAGGCAAAGTTGCCCAAGACCCCGGCCCAGTTCCAGTAGTCGCCGAAAACTCCTGCCTTTGATAGCAGAATTGACAGTTCTTGAGACTCGTCGCCCCCGACTTTTCCGGTTGGCGCCGCAGCAAAGTCGTGATCAGGAACCCTGACAAGAAGAAAAAGCAGGTAACGCCGAACCCGCCTGGAATTACCTTCTCAAGACCGGCGTGGGCGAAAAAAACAATCGCTACCGACACCGCACGAATACCGTCCAGGGACGGGATCTCGAGTCCGCGCTGTGGATGAGCTGCGATGGTTCCATTCGAATTGCTCATGTGCCTTGGAATTCTTTTGCACGGTTAGTCGAACAGAAACCAGGCCATGCATCACTTGTGCGTCAAGCATACTGCACAAACAAGGCGCATCGCGCTGTAAGCCTACTGCCGCCAATCTCGAGGGAGCATTCCCCGTCCCTCCCAGCCGTTGTGTCCCCACACGACCTCGATATCAGTCAGATCAGCCGTTTGGTGCCAAGAACGGAATTCACCGGCAGTCTGCGGATAGTCGTATGTGGGCGACAGCATATCGAACGTGTCCAGCACCGCCCATTCTTTGAGCTGCTCGTCGCTGGCCGTCGGAAATTCGCGGGAATAATCGGCGACGAGCATCCGCCAAATGAGGGTTGGTCCGATGCGCGGAATCTTTCGTACTGTTCGCGCCAGCGGCCACATTCGCTCCACGTACCCGCGCGTTAGCCGATAGAGCGTCTCCGGCCGCATGCGACGGGTAAGCGGTCGCACCCAGTACTTGGAGTTCAACCAGTAACGCCCGACGGTTCTCGGATACACATCGGTGGCGATTCTGCCGCCTGGAGCAAGCATGCGGCACAGCGCCATGAACGAATCCCTCGGGCGCGGGGTGTGCTGAAGTACCCCAAAGCAGTAGACGCCGTCGAACGAATGCGGACGCAGCGGCAAAGCGTAGATGTCAGCCTGAATCAGCAGGAGATTGTCGCGAGTTCCTATCTGGGCCGCCACGGCGTCGACCGAGCGCGACACGTCGAAGCTGACCACCATGGCGCCCGTGTCGAGCGCATGGGTGGTGAATCGCCCGCTGCCACAACCGGCCTCAAGAACATGCCAACCGCGCAAGTCCGAATCCCACTTGGTTACATCGCGGAAGCGCTTTTTCGAAACGCCGAGCCCGCTGTGGCTGTCGTGCTGCGTCGCGGCGTGGCGGTGCCATTGGAAACCGAAATTCGCCGCGTAGCTCTCAGCCGGGACAAAACGCGGAATCCCTCCAGCGATCGGATAGGTGACTCCACTCACCGGCTCACGAAGCTCACCGTCGATGATCTCCTCATCCTTCCGGCGATCGGATCGGGAAATCTGCAGCGGACGACCGTTCACCGGATCGGCCAGCAACTCAATATGTCGTTCTTTCATGGCGGAATGGATCGGTTGGCGAATCGCATTTCCGAATAAGCCACACTCAACCACGCGCCTCGCAAGCTTTGATGAGTTCGAACCTGCGAACTTTTCAACGAGCGGCGGCAAAATTGAGATTCGCCGCCGAAGCTGTCCCCCTGCGGCGA
>VBCZ01000196.1:4555-6342 GCA_005889025.1 Betaproteobacteria bacterium | reverse complement strand
GCACCCACTCATCGCGAATATCGACATCGACGAGTCGGCCTGTCCTAGGAAGCCGCGTCTGGGCAAGCAGATTGACGTAGGCCCGATTGGAGTTGGGAACGGATGAAACAGTCACGATCCGCGGATTCTCGATCGCGATACGTCTCAATCGGTTTGCATGAATCCCGAACTCGCTCAATGATGTGGTCGCACGAAACGAGGGCTCAAGCATCCCGTACATGCGCGCAACATCGCCGGTCTGACGCGCTGACCACCATGCGATCAACGCTGCCATCAGCAAGGCAGCCAGGATCAACCGGCCGACTGATCTGCTGCTAGTCCCGCAAGTAATACGCGTTTGCATAGGTACGGAGCCGCCTCCTGAACGCGCGGTACCCCACAAAAAACGAGGGCGAAGGCCTTAGCCTCGCCCTCGCTCCGAAGGAACAACGCTACAAAAAATTCGGCGCGCTCGTTACCAGTTCTGCCGCCGCGTGAGCGGAGAGTCGAACGACAGGCCCGTCTGCGCCGACAGCGAGGTGACATTGGCGATGATCGCGCCGGGCGCTCCGTCGTGCGCAACCTGCACCGATCCCGAGCCGGTCGTCAGAGTCACTCCAAAATCGGTTCTGGCATTCAACGCAAGATTGCCGTACCCAGCGACCAAACGTGACTGCGGGGTGCCGATCGTCGCGCCTGCGGAGTTCCGGATCGTCACGGTGATATTGACCGAATTGACCGTTGTGTTGGCGATCTCGACAAACCCGTTATACGATGAGGGAGCATCGACAAAGAACCACGGACCGTTCAGCGCCGTGTCGACGATCCTGAATCGGAAAAAGAAGTTGGTTCCCGGGGTCGGTGCCGGTCGACCGCAGCATTCCTGTATGTTAATGAGTCTGCCAGTGTCCGTGGCCGCGGTCCAGATGAAACAGTTTTTCGAGAAATTTCCTGCATACGGCTCTCTGAACCAATCGTCACCTAAAGAGAGGACGGTGGCGCCCGTGTTGTCCGTGAAAACAAAAGTTTCGCTATCGAAAAACGGGACGTCTATCTGATTTGCGTTGGGCTGGACCTCCACACAGTAGCTTCGCCCCTGAAAAAAACCGGTGAGGTAGTAGCGCTGGATAAGCCCTGCGCCAATGAAGCTATCGACCCAGGCGTTGTCTACCGGTGCTTGCGTCGCATTTCCCGGCGTATCGTTGGCCGCGCTTGCCACGCTGCTCAAGCCGCAACCGACGAAAAAAATCGCGCTTGCTAAACCATGTGTCACGTATTGACTAAGCTTCATCTTTGGCTCCCCATGTCGTTTGAGCTCCCATTGCGACCTCGGGTTCGCGGAAACCATCTCCCGCTCTCCCAACCTCCATATTCTGCGCAAATCAAGCGCGCGGCAAGCGCAGGGGCCGGTCCAGCGTACCCAAAGCGTGAATGCTCAGCGACGTTGCGTGCGCACCGAATCCGCGGCGGTCCGACTTACAGCGGCCCGCGTCCGTCACGGGTTCGACGCCGGCGCGTCTCGCTGCCGCCGCGCTTCCTCGGCCAGGCGGCGAGCGTAGCCTTGCTGAAGCGCCTCCGTAAATGCTTTCGTGGAGGGGTCCGACGACAAGTCGATGAAGCCCTGCGTATTCGGTTTGATGGGCGGCGGAAGCGGAGGCGGGATCGGCTCGGTTTGCGGCTTAAAGGGTTCGGGTCCCCCGCTCGCGTGCGGATCGACGAGGGAAGCTCGCAGCCCGGGAACGGCCGGTGCCGTCTGCTCCCGGGCTGTTGCCGGAGCCTCGATCGCACTGCGTGACCCGGGGACGCCA
>VBCZ01000196.1:0-4450 GCA_005889025.1 Betaproteobacteria bacterium | reverse complement strand
AGAACGCTACCCACGACGATTTGCGCGAAGCGATTCAAGCGACGCGCTCGGCCGTGCCGGCAGACCGGCAAGCGGCGCCGACAAAATCAAGCTTGGACCGATTCATCTCGGACGATCATACACCGTGGCGTCAACCGGGCTTTCGCGCCGCGCATCCCACGTAAGGGGACAACCGCGCCGTCGACGGCACAGGGCAGGACAGGTTCTCGGCGAGCCACAGCACCTTCGACAAGAGCCGCATCCCCTTGAGCGCGAGCCGGGGGCCGAGTTGCGCCTCATCCGTCTTACCATCCGCGATTGCGACATAGAAATCCGCGGTCGAAACATAGCCGGCTTCGAGCACTTCGAGTCCCGCGTCTGCATGAGCTTGCGCCAATGACGCAGGTGTCAGCGGCACATGCAATTCGTAAATCGATCGATTCAAACGTTTTTGCAGCGCGCCTAGCCAGCCGGTCAGGTTAGGGACCATCGTGACCACGATACCCCCTGGCCGGATGAATCGCGCCAAAGCCCCGATGACACGGCTGGTTGGCACGAAATGTTCAGCCACGCCAAAACTCACGACCGCATCAAAAGCCTCGATCAGCTCCGGCAAGGGCGCGAACAGATCGCAGCAATGAACGTGCGCATCGACGCCAGCGAGTAGTCAACCCCCGCGGCACGCCAACCGAGCACCTGGCGAAAATCCGGCAACCAGACGGACCCGCCACAACCAACCTCGACAACTGTCGGCGCGGGGCCGAGATGTCCGACATGCGCAACGACGAAGTCGCGAATATGGCGCGAAACTGGTTTGACGCGAACGCCCGACGAAAAGTCGAGCGGTGCGGGAAGCGCATCGGTCAGCCACATGTCGTCCCAATATCGACGCGGCACCTTGGCCACCGGATCCTTTCCCTCCATTGCTATCCTTTCTGCCCGTCGAATCCCGGACGCATCTTGATGACGCGCGCCGGAATGCCGGCAGCCACAGCGAACGCCGGGATGGTTCGATTGACGACCGCGTTGGCGCCGACGACCGCGCCCTGGCCGATCGCAATGCCGTCGAGGACTCTGACGCCGGCGGCGAGCCACACGTCATCGCCGATGTCGATTCCTGCAGTGATCGAACCTTGCTGCTGGATAGGGATGCCAGGTAAGTCGAACCGATGCTCCGAGGCCACGATGACGGTTGAGGTCGCGATGAGACACCCGGCGCCGATGCGAATGCCGCCAGCGCCGTACAGGGCCGAAAAGCTGTTAATGGTAGTGCGTGCGCCGATCTCTATCGAGCCCAGCTGGCAATCGATCAGGACGTCGTCGTGCACGTAAGCGTCGACGCCGATATCGACGCCTTTGCCGCTGCACTCGATGGTGCATGCGCCGAGCTGTGCGCCGCGCCCCAGCCGCAGAAGCCAGGGGCGCGAGACGCGGGCGCGCGGAGACACGGCAGCATTCCAGCGGATCGAAAGCCACAAGTTGGTCAGGCAACCCGGAACCGGCCTGAGTTTAATGGCGCGACCAATACTACGAAAGAGTGGCAACATTCACAGATGCAGGACTGACCCTGCGGAGGTAGATTTCGGCGCCAATGACTGTGATTGCCGCGGCGAGCCCTGCGGCGACGACGTTCGATAGCGCAATACCCTCGACTGAGAAAAGCGGCACGAGTACGGAGTTGAGCCCAAATATCGCACCGACGGTGACGAGCGGCACCAGCACGTGCATCAAGCGAATCGAAAGGGCGACCAGAACGCGCCCGGCGATCGCTGCGACCATCACGCCTGGAATTCCAAAGCCTAGAATACCCTGCAGCAGACTTACACGCTCCGAATCCTCGGGTCGGAACTTGCCCCCGAGAAAGAGTAAACCGACGATCAAGTCCGACCAAGTCCAGAGCAACAACGCCACGATCGTGGCCAACAGGAACGTCGTCGCCGCGGTCAGTCGGAAAGTGCGCCGCGCAGCAGCAACATGGCCTGCACCGAGCTGATTTGCGACCACCGGCAGGAAAGCCGCAGACAAGGCCGAAGACGCAAGTCCACCCAGCGCGGCTGGAACGCGGGACGCAAAGCCCAGTGCGCTGACAGCGCCGGCACCCAAGCCCACTGCAAAAGATTGTTCGATGAGAGGACACGCACCGGTCATGAGCATTCCAAGCATCATCGGGTAGACCTGCCGGGAGAGCTTCGCACCGGCGCCGCGCGTTTCCGTCGGAACGACGCGCACCCCCCCAAGTCGCACCACCGCGAGTGTGACAACACCCATCTCCACAACATAGCCGAGAAACAGCGCGCAGCCCAGGTTTCCGGCGCTGGTCCCGGGCAACATGATAGCGAGCAGCACGACCATGACTGCAGGAACCAGCCCGGGAAGCAAGCCGCTGCTGAGCATCTTCCCACGTGAATGCAGGACGGCATAGCCGAGCGTGGAGACCGCGCTGCAAAACGCACCGGCGACAATCCAGCTGTAAGCGACTCGCGTCCCATCGATCAGCGCAACGTTCGAATGCCCTGCCAATGTCACCAGAAATCGCGGCAGCGCAAACCAGATCGCGAGCGCCGCCAGGGCAAGTGCAATGAATCCCATGCCGATGGTTTTCGCAAGATCCCGCGGGACGGAAATCTCCCCCGTTTGCGCACGCCGCGCGATCGCCGTCGTCAGAATGGGTTGCAGCGAAAGAAAAATGACGCTGAGAGGGAGCATGGCCATCGTCTGTGCAAGAAGGTACGCATCGACCTGCTCGCCCAGTCCGAACACGCGCGCGATGTAGACATCGCGAAGAATGCCGAAAAGTTTGGCCGTACTGGCGCCTGCCCCGAAATGAAAAGCTCCGATGACGACGGCCCGAATGCTCAAGGCGCCGCCCCGTTAACGCGTGCACGCGCCTGCTGTGAAGCACGCCAAATCGCTGAGGTCCGCGAAAGGCGCAGGACATCGCGCTGCACAAGCAGCGTCAAAAAGAAGCACGTCGCGGAGCCCAGCGGCAAAATCGCCCTATTCAAGGTCGTCGCGTCGGCAATGGACGCGCTCAGATTCGTGCCCCAGAAGACGGCTGCGAGAAACGCAGCACCGAGAGCCAGTGTCGTGCCAGCCACGCTCAATTCGGTCGACCAGCGCCGGCGGCGGTGAAGCAGCACGAGAATAATCGTCAGATACCACAGCAAATGCCAGTTCTCCCAGGCGAAGAGGTTCGCCACGAGGCTTTCGACTGAACCACCGAGAGTCGCAGTGTGCGCTCCGAGTATATGCACCACAATCAATGCTGCTGCGCCGAAGAATGCAAACACAAGTACTCCACGCAGGATCGGGCGCAACGGACGACGAATCACGGCGAACATCAGGAAAGGAAGAAACGTGAGCGCCCAGACGATCCCTGGTCGCTTGAACAGTGGCAGGAAAGCCAGCAGGAGAATGGCCATTGCGGCATCCCCTTTTCGCCGGAACCGCACCCAGGCAGCGGCAGCCATGAATGCCAGGCCGAACATGACCGAGAGTGGAAGATCGGCATACCCTGCCAGGGCGGCATGAGTGTCCAGGATGGGCAACGATACGGCCACGTACGCCGCGCCCAAGGCAAGCGGCCAATAACCCGCCATGCGCAGGAGTTGGCCGGCCATCGCTGCGCCCAGCGCGGCGAGCAGCGCGGCCCATGTCAGGCCGATCGCCGAATCATCCCAAGTATGGGTGGGCCCCAGCGACCATACCTGTATCAACGGCACCACGGGTGGATAGCGGGGATTGGCGTCGGTGTAAACCGCGTCCGCGGGAGTGGCGCTGGAAAGCAAGAGCCACTCCTCGGGAGTCACGAATCGTTTCAATTCACCGGTCTCGAACCACACGCGCGCCTTGGTTCCCCATTGCTGCCAAGCGTCCCAAGGGAAGAGAGGTTGTGCGGTCGCTTCCAGGCCAAGCGTTACGACACGAAGCAACACGATCGCTGCAAGGAAGATTGCCAACCATTTTCCGGCGCGTCCGACTCTTAACGGCGCAACGGAATGCCGAACACTGGCGTCGCCGCGGGTCGCGCGTCGAAGCACTGCGGCGAGCATGACGCACAGAACGACGTGAATTGCAGCCGCCGGCAGGAAGCGCACGCCCAGGCCGACCGTCCCGGAAATGTACAACCCGACGGCGCCAAGAACCAGCCCGACAACGTATCCGTATCCGAGCGCGCTCAACCAGCCTGCCCGCCCGGAAGGAAACGCGAATCGCACCGCGAGCGTACCGCCGATCAGCGCCAACGCCTGCGGCAGCAGCAATTCGATTGCTCTCACGCGACCACCCTGAATACCGCGTTGCCGTGGATCTCCCCGATGGGCTTGACCCGGACTGACCCTCCGTCCCAAAAGAGCTGCTGCGCATCCTTGTCGTACCTTACCTGTCGCGACCAGGTCAGGAAGATGAGATCGCCCACGCGAATGAATTGCGCGCTGGGCAGAGCGCCGGCAACAGGGTCGTAATGCACCAG
>VBCZ01000026.1:13551-19123 GCA_005889025.1 Betaproteobacteria bacterium | reverse complement strand
GCAGATCGACAAGAGCCTCGACGAGGCGTCGACCACGCTGGGCGCGCGCGGCGTCACGACGCTCAGGCGCATCCTGCTGCCTTTGCTCAAGCCGGCCGTCGTCGCCGCGCTGGTGTACAGCTTCGTGCGCGCGATGACGACCGTCTCGGCCGTGATCTTTCTCGTCTCGGCCGAATATGAATGGGCGACGACCTATATCATCAACCGTGTCGTCAATGGCGACTACGGGGTCGCGATCGCCTATTGCTCGGTGTTGATCGTGCTCATGCTCGCGGTCATCTGGCTGATCCAGCGCGTCATCGGTGTGCGACGGCTGGGAAGGCGCGTCGACGCCGCGGCGCCCGGCGTAGGACAATTGGGCGGCACCGCCGCCTAAAGGCTCGAGAAGACCGACAACGCATGAGCGCCGCTTCCATCGAATGTCGCAACGTGAGCAAGCTCTACGGCGACGCCGCAGCGGTGAGCGATATCTCGTTTTCGATTGCCGCGGGAACGCTGGTGACGCTGCTCGGCCCCTCGGGATGCGGGAAGACAACAACGCTGCGCATGATCGCGGGACTGGAGCTCCCTACACGGGGCACGATCCTGATCGGCGGCCGCGACGTGACTCGCGTTCCTGCCGCGGAGCGCGATGTGTCGATGGTATTCCAGAGCTACGCGTTGTTTCCGCACATGAGCGTGATGGAAAACGTGAGCTACGGACTCACCGTCGCCCGATTGCCCAAGGCGCAGATTGCCGATAAAGCAAAGGCGGCGCTGGCAACGGTAGGACTGGCCGGCTTCGACACCCGGCTTCCCTCGGAGCTTTCGGGCGGCCAGCAGCAGCGCGTCGCCGTGGCGCGCGCGCTGGTGCTCGAACCGGCCGTCCTGCTATTCGACGAGCCCTTGTCCAATCTCGACGCGAGGCTGCGCCGGCAGATGCGCGAGGAGATCCGCGAGTTGCAGCAGCGGCTGTCGCTGACGGTCGTCTACGTGACGCACGACCAGTCGGAGGCGATGGCTGTCTCCGATCGCATCGTGGTGATGAACAAGGCCACCATCGCCCAGGAGGGTGCGCCGCGCGAGCTCTACGAGCAGCCCAGGGACGTTTTCGTGGCCGGCTTCATGGGAGACGCAAACCGTGTGCGCGGCACCTTGTCCCGGCTCGACGCGCGCGACGGGCAACTCGTTCTCGGCCCGCTCACGCTCCGGCTTCCCCACCGTGGCTTGCATGCCGGAGAGGTCGACGTTGCGATTCGTCCCGAATCGGTCGAGATTCATCGCGAAGGCGCGCCTGGAATGCGCGGCACCATACGCAAGGCGTCCTACATCGGCGGGATCATGGAATACACGGTCGCGACCGAGTTGGGCGAGCTGTTCGCCATCAGCATGGCGGTCGATCGTCCACTGCCAGTCGGCACGCCGGTCGCGATCACGCTCGCCAACCACGGCGTCGTACCCATCGCCGCCGCATGATCGCGACCGACATCGAGTCGCGCGCCGAGTTCGCGAGGAAGCTCGCGCGCGAGGCAGGGGCGCTGGCCCGCCGTTATTTTCTACGCGAAATCGACTTCGCGGCCGAAGCCAAAGGCTTGCAGGATTGGGTCAGCGCCGCGGATCACGCTGTCGAGACCCTCATTCGCGAGCGTCTGCACGCCGCGTTTCCTGCTGACTCGATGCTGGGCGAGGAAGCCGGCGGCGATATCGGCGACAACGCCTGGGTGGTCGATCCCATCGACGGCACCATCAATTTCGTTCATGGCGTGCGCTACTGGTGCGTGTCGATCGCGTTCATTCACATGGGTGAGCGTCTGATCGGCCTGATCTACGACCCTTCTCTCGACGAGCTTTTCTGGGCAGTGCGTGACAGCGGCGCGTTTTGCGACCGGCAACGGATCCAGGTCGCGGCATGCGAGCGCCTCGATCGCGCGCTGATGTGCGCCGGATACGTGCCGCGGCATCCCTTGGAAGCGCATCTGCGCATGAAGCGGCTGCTGCATGAGGCGGGAGCCGCGGTGAAGGACATGGGCGCCGGGGCGCTGATGCTCGCTCACGTCGCGGCCGGACGCTACGACGCGTTTGTCGAGCCGCACATGCATCCGTGGGACGCGTCGGCGGGCTTGTTGCTGGTCGAGGAAGCGGGAGGGCGCGTGCGGCCCTATCCGGGTGGCGACGGGTTGATAGCAGGAGGCGCGGTCATCGCCGCGACTCCGCGCATCTTCGAGCCCTTGTCGCGGATAGCCGACGCCAGCGGGGGTTTCTGAAAACCGCAAGCAACTTCAGGGCGCTGCGCAGAAAACGACGCCTTCGAGGAGCCATCCTGCAGACACCATCGCATACGCTTCGCTGTGGCTGGTCACAAAGCGATGGTTGGCGTCTCCGCCCATGCCATTGTTGTACAAGCGCGTCACCGGAATGCGGCCCGCCGGGCAATCCTCCGGCGCCGACGGCTCCTCGGCGAACGCCGTCCCCTCGGAAGTCCAGCGCGGATCGCCATGAAGCTTGGCGCATTCGGCCGGATTGATGCTGAACACGTGCGTGTTTGGTCCGATACCCGCAGTGCCGAAAAACCGGCACGCGGGAAGTCCGACGCCCGAGTCCAAGGTCCACGCCTTGAATTGAAACCCTGTGCGTGTCCATCCGGGAACGAGCACACCCGCGTCGAGCATCGCGGCCTCGGCGGCATCGGCCGTCATGAAATAGTGATTGAGCGAAGGCGCGTAGTATTCGATGACGTCGAGCTGCCCCGCATCGAGCTTTGCGGGGGCGGTGTAATCGATGAGCAGCCGATCGTCGCCTCCGCCGCGCACGCTCACCATCCGCGCCATCTGCGCGCGCGCGTTGCGATCGTCCAGTGCGTGCGCGGCGATGAAGGTCAGCGTCCAGGTAAAGATATCCGGCGCGCTCGGGAAATCGAACGTGTGCCCGACGCCTTCGAGCCCCAGCAGCTCGCGTGACGCCTGCAGGCGTTGCACGCCCTGGACGATGGGTCCGAGCGGAGCCGTCGTATCGTCGAAACCGGCGATGCCCAGAAACGGCACGTTGATTCCGTCGAGGCCTTTTTGGTCACGACCAAATGCAGGAAAAATCAATTGCCCGAAATAAGGGACGTAACCCACGACGGCCTTGAGACGAGGATCCGCAACGACCTGCTTCGACGAGAGACCTATACTGACTGTCAACTTCGCTCCGGCTTGCAGAAGCAGCGTCTCGCCACCCAGGCTTGCGCCGAAACCGGCGATGCGATTGGTATCGATGTGGTCGCGATAATGCGGATGCGCCAGCAGAAAATCGAGCGACGCGACGGAGGAAAGCGCCCGGATCGACTGCATCTCCACGTACGTCGGAAAGTGCAGGACTGCGTACAGTGCGTCCGACAAGTTATCGACCTTGATGTCGGCAAAGCGCGGGTCGCCGGGGAATGTCGATACGATCACGTATCCGTGGCTTGCAAGCACGGTAAGCGCGACGATGTAATCGTTGGACAACGGGCTGCCGACGAGCCCCGGCGAGAAAACAATCACCGGCCAGCGCAACTGCGGATCGGCCCATATCGGCGCTTCGGCGCCGCGCTGCATGTGCGGGACCGCGTTGCCGGATTCGAGCCGGTAGTCGGCGCGCGGGTTGCCGGTCGCCGTCGGATAGCACACCAGGAGCGCATAGGAAACCATCTGCGTAGCCCGATCGACGAACAGCTCGCGATCGTTGGGAACCTTGACGTTGACGACCAGCGCATCGACGGGATCGCTCAATATCTGGGTGACATAGCGCTCGCGGTTGCCGGCGGGAACGCCCTCCCAGTAGTTTTTCGCGGTCTCGCCTGGCTGCAGCCGGCTCAAGGCCTGTTCGATATTGCTGCAGCCCACCGCATAAGGTCCCGGCGGCAGCGGCTCGACCACCGCTAGCGAATCGGCAAGGGCGGGCTCCGCCGCACTCAGCAGAGCGGATGCGATGAATACGATGCTACCAAGCAAGGTCAGACGAAGCGACATGGTCCACGACCGTCGGGGTGTTGCGATTCAGACAGATAGGGCAAAGATGCGTTCCGCTTGGGATGCGCACGTCGAAGCGCCGCGCGCAAGGACCGGCATGAAGAGCTCGATAGGAAAGTCGAGCGGATCTCGCGGGATAGCCCGTCCGCGGCGAGCCGGCGCAGCGAATTCAGAACTGTTCGTCGGCAAGCGCCAGCACCGCGTCGCTGCGCGCGATCGCGTGGGCGAGCCCGGAAGCTTGCGGCAGCAGGCACTGCGCATAGAACCGCGCCGTGGCGATCTTGCCGCGGTAAAACGTCGCATCGCCTGTTCTGTCTGCGAGCCGTTTTGCCGCGATCTGCGCGCCTCGCGCGAGTTGCCAGCCTCCCGCAACCAGCCCCCACAAACGCAGGTAAGGCACGGACGCGGCATGCGCCGCGCGGGTCTGCTCGCCGAACGCGGGAACCACCCAATCGACGGCATCGCCGAGCGCAGTCGCTGCAAGCCCAAGCTCGGTGCCGATCGATTTGAGATCCTCGTCGGAAGACGTCGTCATCGCCGACGCCACTTTCTTGATCTCTGCGACCACCGACCGTGTCACGACGCCGCCATCGCGCGCGGTCTTGCGGCCGATGAGGTCGTTGGCCTGGATGGCTGTCGTGCCTTCGTAGATCGTCGTGATGCGCGCGTCGCGGTAATGCTGGGCGGCGCCGGTTTCCTCGATGAAGCCCATGCCACCATGGACCTGAACGCCGAGATACGTCACCTCCTGCGCGATCTCCGTGCTCCAGCCCTTGACGATGGGGATCATCAACTCGACAAACGCCTGATGGCGCTTGCGCGCGGCGGCGTCCGATTGATGATGCGCGTTGTCGATCGCGGCAGCGGTCACGTAGGCCACGGCCCGCATCGCCTCGGTCTGCGCCTTCATGGTGAGCAGCATGCGGCGCACGTCAGGATGGGCAAGAATCGTCGCCGTGGAGGCTGCCGTGTCGAGCCCGGGGGCGCGCCCCTGCACGCGATCGCGGGCGTATGCCAGCGCGCGCTGGTATGCGCGCTCGGACACCCCGATGCCTTCGACGCCTACCGTGAATCGGGCCAGATTCATCATGATGAACATATACTCGAGGCCGCGATTCTCCTCGCCGACCAGGTAGCCCACGGCGCCGCCGTGATCGCCGTACGCGAGCACCGCGGTGGGGCTCGCATGGATGCCCAGCTTGTGCTCGATCGACACGCAGTGCACGTCGTTGCGCTCACCGAGGCTTCCGTCGTCGTTGACCATGACCTTGGGAACGACAAACAGCGATATCCCCTTGACACCTTCGGGCGCGGTAGGCGTTCGTCCCAGCACCAGATGGATGATGTTGTCGGTGTAGTCCTGCTCACCGTAGGTGATGAATATTTTTTGACCGAAGAGCTTGTAGCTGCCGTCAGGCTGGGGCACCGCTCGCGTTCGCACCGCGGCGAGATCCGAGCCCGCCTGAGGCTCGGTCAGGTTCATGGTGCCGGTCCACACACCCTCGACCATCTTGGGCAGAAACTTTGCCTTCTGATCGTCGGAGCCGACCAGTTCCAGCGCTTCGATCGCGCCTTGAGTGAGCAGCGGACACAGCGCGAAC
>VBCZ01000026.1:3989-13510 GCA_005889025.1 Betaproteobacteria bacterium | reverse complement strand
TTTCGATAAAGCGCTTGTATGCTTCCTTGAACCCGGGCGCCGTCTTGACCGAACCGCCGGGCTGCCACGTCGCGCCTTCGCGATCACCGATCGCGTTGAGGGGATCGAGCACCTCGGTGGCGAACTTGGAGGCTTCTTCGAGAACCGCGGCGACCGTATCGGGCGTCGCGTCTTCGAAACCCGGCAGCTTGCCGACCTGCTCGAGCCCGGCCAGCTCGTTCAAGACGAATTGCATGTCCTGCAGCGGTGCGCGATAGACGCTCATCCGAGCTCGGCAGTCAGCGCAGGAATGATCTCGAACAGATCGCCCACCAGGCCGTAATCGGCGATCTGGAAAATGGGCGCTTCGGCGTCCTTGTTGATGGCGACGATGACCTTGCTGTCCTTCATTCCCGCGAGATGCTGGATCGCACCGGAAATGCCGACCGCGATATACAGATCGGGCGCGACGATCTTTCCGGTCTGCCCCACTTGATAGTCGCTGGGAACATAACCCGCATCGACGGCAGCGCGCGACGCGCCGATCGCGGCGTTGAGTTTGTCCGCCAGCGCCTCGAGCATCTTGAAATTCTCGCCCTTCTGCATGCCTCGGCCGCCGGAGATAATCACCCGGGCAGACGTGAGCTCGGGGCGATCCGACTGGGTGAGATCCTGTCCCGTGACCTGCGCCATGCCTGCGTCCGCGGGCGTGGCGAGGCTTTCGATCGGCGCGGTGCCTCCAGTCGCGGCCGCGGCATCGAATCCGGTCGTGCGGACGGTGATGACTTTTTTCCCATCCTTCGATTGAACGGTCGCAAAGGCATTGCCGGCATAGATGGGGCGCACGAAAGTATCGGGCGATACCACGTCGATGATGTCGGAAATCTGCGCGACGTCGAGGAGCGCCG
The DNA here is from genome assembly GCA_005889025.1 of Betaproteobacteria bacterium. Classification (GTDB taxonomy): domain Bacteria; phylum Pseudomonadota; class Gammaproteobacteria; order Burkholderiales; family Casimicrobiaceae; genus PALSA-1003. Next base: position 12,623 of record VBCZ01000026.1, on the reverse strand, counting down.
CGATCCGCGGGGCGATATTCTTTCCGAAGCCCGTCGCGGGCAACAGGATGTGCGTGTATGCGCCGGCAAGCGGCGTCACCAGCCCCGCGACGTTCTCCGCGGTCTGGCTGCCGAGCTGTGGCGCGTCCGCATGCAGGACCTTGGCCACACCCGCTAGCTTGGACGCGGCCTGCGCCGCATCTGACGCGCCATGGCCCGCAACCAGGACATGAATGTCGCCGCCGATTTTTTGTGCCGCCGCGACGGTGTTCAGCGTCGCGCTCTTCAACGCGCGGTGGTCGTGCTCTGCGATGACGAGAATGCTCATGGTCAGATCTGGTCGAGCGTTGAGTGTCGAGCGTCAAGCGTAAGATCGGTTCGCATGCCGTGCTCCAAACGCAGGACGCTGGACGCTGGACGATCAAATCACCTTGGCTTCGTTGCGCAGCTTCGAAACCAGCTCCTTGACGTCGGCCACTTTCCCGCCACCCTTGCGCTTGGGAGGCTCGACCACCTTGAGCGTTGCCAGGCGCGGTGTCACGTCGACGCCAAGCGCGTCGGGCTTGATGACTTCGAGAGGTTTTTTCTTGGCCTTCATGATATTCGGCAGCGTGGCGTAGCGCGGCTCGTTCAAGCGCAGGTCGGTCGTGATCACCGCCGGCAGATTCATCTCCACCGTCTCCAAGCCGCCGTCGATTTCCCGTTTGACGGTCGCGCGGCCGTCGGCGATGTCCACCTTGGACGCGAAGGTCGCCTGTGGCCATCCGAGCAGCGCCGCGAGCATCTGGCCGACTTGATTCGCATCGTCGTCGATGGCCTGCTTGCCCAGGATGACAAGCTGCGGAGATTCCCTGCCGACGATCGCCTTGAGGAGCTTGGCGACCGCGAGCGGCTGCAGGTCCACGCCGGTCTCGATCAGGATTGCGCGGTCGGCGCCCAGCGCCAGCGCGGTTCGCAGCGTCTCCTGGCACGCCGTAATGCCGCAGGTGATGGCGACGATCTCGGTCGCGATGCTTTTTTCCTTGAGTCGAACCGCTTCTTCGACCGCGATTCCGTCGAACGGATTCATCGACATCTTGACATTCGCCGTGTCGACGCCCGAGCCGTCGGGCTTGACACGCACCTTGACGTTGAAGTCGATGACCCGCTTGACGGGGACGAGTACTTTCATCTTCAGCCTGGATTGGGTCCGGAATGCGCTTGCCCGCTCGCGCCACGGGGCTTGCGAACCGCTAACGGACGCTGGATGGCAGTTTCGAACGGGTCGGACGCTACGCCGATCGCTCGAGCATCCTCACTTGCACGCTCGCGCCGGAGACAAGGTCGTCAGCGATCGACTTGACACCGCGGGTTTGCCGGATCCAGCGTGCCCTGCCAGCTCAGCCGGTTGTTCTCGCGAATCGGATCGGGAACGATGCTGTCCGGGTCGGCGACGACGTCGATGCGCCTGATGTCGCTTAAGCCCACATACGGCGAATTGAGCGCGAGCACCACGCTCGAGGAAACCGTCAGCGGAACGATCTGATAGGCGTCGAACCGCTCCAACTCACCGGCGGCGGTGGTCACTGTGGCCGCCACGCGGAATGCACCCAGATCAGCGGAGGTCAGCAGCGGGGTGGCGGCGATGATGTCCGATCCCATGTTCTGCACCCGCGCGAGCACCACGAGTTTGCCGTCCTCGCGACGCGCACAGTTGATCCCACGCAGGACGAGGTCGGAGCGGGGTGGTATGTCGTAAATCGGATAGAAGAACATCGTGTTGTCGGGAAAAGTCAGCATGGTCGGGAAACGTACCGTGCGTGGCTGCAAATCCGCATCGGACCAGGTGGTGAACCGGGTCTTCTGGTCGTAGGGCAGGATCTGGCACGCGGTGAGCAGTGTGGCCACCGCGACAAGGCATAGCTTGGTGATCAAGCGCATGAGTTTCTCCCTGAAACCAGCATAAACCATGGTCTTTCCCGCGAGAGCTGCCCGCCGGATATGACATGGACATGGCCCATGATGGTCCGCTGCGGGGCACAGGTCAACTAAATCAGTCGATTCACTCGCAATGCGGCATGTTGTCGCGAACAATCTGCTCCAGCGTCCGGTAATAGCGCTCGTCGTTGATCGCATCCCGCACAGCCAGCGCTCGTGCCTCGGCCGCCGACAAAGGCTTCCCCGCCGCGCTCCATGCATGCGCTTCGATGAGCACGCCGTGGTCATAGAGGAACTCCGCCCGCCGAGCGCCGTCCGGATGCCACGAGCGTTTGATCCCGTGCAGCTCGTTGCCGTTGTATGGCGCTTCGAGCTTGCGCCCGAGTTCGCGATTCGCTCCGGGAGCGAGGTACCACAGCGCCACGGTCCCGGTCCGCGCGTCTTCTTCGTACGGAATGACCGCGATGCGTCCGCCGCGACTGCTCCAGAAAATGAACGTTCCGGTCTTGCTGCCGTGCGCGAATGCGCCGGCGACGCGAAGATGTCCATCCTGGGTCCGGAGCTCATAGGCGCCGTTCGGAACACCGGCGCGGCAGGCGCCAACCACGTCGAGCTTCTGAGCCGCGGCAGCCTGCGGCGTCCATGCCGCGATCTCACCGACTATGCCGCGGCGGAACGCGAGCACGCATACGACGAAAATCACCCCGGTGATCACCGTCACCCATTGGCCGAAGCCGGCAAGATAGTTTTCCAGCCCGATGATGACGAAGGCGCTGACCACGGGCCCGAACACCGTTCCCATGCCGCCCAGTAGCGTCATGAGCACGACCTCGCCGGACATGGTCCAGTGCACGTCGGTGAGCGACGCGAGCTGGAACACGATTGCCTTGGTCGCTCCTGCCAGCCCGGCGAGCGTGGCGGACAGGACAAAGGCCAGCAGCTTGTAACGCTCGGCGTCGTAACCCAGCGAGATCGCGCGCGGCTCGTTTTCGCGTATCGCCTTGAGCACCTGCCCGAACGGCGAGTGGATGATGCGATAGATCAGCAGGAAAGCGCCGAGGAAGATCACCAGCACCACGTAATACATGGTCAGCGTGCCCGACAGATCGAAAAGCCCGAACATCTTTCCGCGCGGCACCGATTGGATGCCATCCTCGCCGTGGGTGAATGGCGCCTGCAAATAGAAGAAGAACATCATCTGCGCCAGCGCCAGCGTGATCATCGCGAAGTAAATGCCCTGGCGCCGGATCGCCAGCGCGCCGGCAATGATCCCCAGAGCGGCGGAAGCCCCGGTACCGGCCAGGATCGCCGCTTCAGGCGGCCATCCCCATTCCTTCGCGGCATGAGCGCAGACATAGCCGGCGGCGCCGAGAAACATGGCGTGACCGAACGACAGCAGTCCGCCGAACCCGATCAGCAGATTGAACGCACAGGCGAACAGCGCAAAGCACAACGCCTTCATCAGAAAGACGGGGTAGATGCCCGCGAACGGCGCCATGGCGAGCAGCGCGGCCATCGCCGCGATGCCAAATAATATGTGCGCGGGCTTGTGCGGGGCGATGGCGGCAGCGGCGATTGGTTCGGCCACGACTTACTTTTCCTTGCCGAACAGTCCGGCCGGCTTGATGAGAAGGACGATGACCATGATCACGAAAATAACGGTGTTCGATGCTTCCGGATAGAAGACCTTGGTCAGTCCCTCGATGACGCCCAGGCCGAATCCGGTGAGGATCGCGCCGAGGATCGATCCCATGCCGCCGATGACCACCACCGCGAACACGACGATGATCTGATTGGCGCCCATCAGCGGATTGACCTGGTAAATAGGCGCCGCCATCACACCGGCAAGCGCCGCCAGGCCGACGCCGAACCCATAGGTGAGCGTGACCATGCGCGGCACATTGATGCCGAACGCCTGCACCAGCGATGGGTTCTCGGTCGCTGCGCGCAAGTACGAGCCGAGCTTGGTGCGCTCGATAACGTACCAGGTGCCGAAGCATACGATCACGGAGGCAACGATCACCCATGCCCGGTACTTGGGCAGGAACATGAATCCGAGGTTGAACGCGCCGCCGAATTCCTCCGGAAGCCGGTACGGCTGGCCCGCGCTTCCGAAGTAATTTGTGAACACACCCTGTATGATCAGCGCGATCCCGAACGTCAGCAACAGCCCGTACAAGTGATCCTTCAATCCGATCGCTCAAAGCGAAAGCGGCGCAATGGGGTTGATGCAGGTGATTCCACGGTTTCACCCGGACAAGTTCTCGGACGATGGAAAGAACTCGATATTCGATCCGCACGTCAACATCGAGCTGGGCGCGAAGGTATTGAAGGAATACATTCGTCGCGGCGGAACCGAGGTTGCCGGATTGCAACTCTACAACGGCGCCGCGAGCGATCCGACCTATGCCTACGCCGACAAGGTGATGGCCGAAAGGCAGAAACTCTCCGAGGCCATTCGACACGCCGGAGCCAAGGCATAGAGTGTCGTCCCGGCGCAGGCCGGGACCCAAGTTGGTCTGTACGAACCGGGCACATGGTTTACAGATGAAACCGGGGACATGGTTTACAGGTTGCTACGGTATTGGGCAAGGAGGACAGCCCGATGCCCTGGAAAGAGACCTGTGCTATGGACGAACGAGAAGCGTTTGTCGCCGCATGGCGAAGCGGTGAGTTTGCGATGACGGCGTTGTGTGAACGGTTTGGGGTGAGCCGCCCGACGGGTTACAAGTGGGTAGAGCGGTCCGCCGCGGAGGGACGAGCGGGTCTGCATGACAGGGGACGGGCGCCGCATCACCACCCCAATGCCACGCCGGCGGCGCAAGTCGGCGCGATCCTGGCGTTGAAGCGCCGCCACCTGCATTGGGGTCCTTGGACCTTGCATGATTGGTTGTGCCGCGAACATGCGCAGCAGCGCTGGCCAGCGGTGAGCACGATCGGCGAAGTGCTCAAGCGCCACGGCTTGGTCAAGTCGCGGCGGCCGCGACCGCACACGCCGCCGCATACCCAGCCATTTGCCCGCGTGGGCGCAGCCAACGATGTATGGAGTGCCGACTTCAAGGGCCAGTTTCGCCTGGGCGATGCCCGGCTGTGCTATCCCCTGACCATCACCGACAATCACAGTCGCTTTCTGTTGTGTTGCCAAGGGCTCTACCATCCTCGAGCTGATCTCACCCGGCGGCATTTCGAGCACACTTTTCGCGAGTACGGATTACCGAAGGCACTGCGCACCGACAATGGTGCACCGTTTGCCAGTATTGCGGTCGGCGGTTTAAGCGCATTGAGCATTTGGCTGATCAAGCTGGGGGTGAAACCGGAACGTATCGCGCCTGGTCGACCGCAGCAGAACAGCCGCCACGAACGCATGCATCGCACCCTCAAAGCCGCCACCGCAGCACCCCCAAAAGCCAACCTCAGCGCGCAACAACGCGCGTTCAATCGCTTTGCGCAGGAGTTCAATCAAGAGCGTCCTCATCGCGGCTTGGGCGACGGTCAACGGCCGGGTGAACTCTATCGTCCTTCGCCGCGACCCTATCCGAGCCGCCTGCCCGTGCTCGTCTACCCAGATGACTTCATCCTGCGCAAGGTCAGGCACGAAGGACATATCCGATGGCAGGGCCACGAAGTCTTTGTGAGTAAGACCCTGGTGGGCGAACCGGTAGGCCTCAAGTCGCTCGATCATGATCGCTGGGAGCTCTATTTCGGACCCCTGGTTTTAGGTATCGTAGACGCGCGTCGGGGCAAAGTCCTCCGACCCCGCACGCGCTCGGTGTAAACCATGTGCCCGGTTTGCCGTGTAAATGATGTGCCCGTATCAACAAACAGGAATCAGCAGCATCTACGGAGCTTCCCTTGGTAGCTGAACAAATCCACCCTCACCCCTGCCCCTCTCCCACAGGGAGAGGGGTTGCTTCCGTCTTCCACGCAGAGAGGGGTTGGCTTCTGTATTCCGCGCGCAGACGCGTTGTTTCTTTCGCCTCTCCCCCCGGGAGAGGCCGCCGCGCCGAAGCGCGGCGGGTGAGGGCGCGCGGAAGCGCGGCGGGCGAGAGAAGGCGTCACGCATTTTTGGAATGCTCATTAATGCGCCCACGCATACGGCCCCGCGCCTTTTTCGTCGATGGTCCTGCCTTCACCAAAACGCTCGAGTGTGAAATCGGCGTTGAGCGCATGCGGCTCGTCGCGCGCCATGGTGTATGCGTGCAGCCAGCCCGACGCGGGCGTCGCCTTGAAGCCGCCATAGCACCAACCGCCGGTCATGGTGAGTCCACGGACCGGCAGCTTGCCGATGATCGGGCTTCCATCCATGGTCATGTCCATGACGCCGCCCCAGGTCCGCATCAGCTTCAATCGCCCGAAGCTGGGAAACAGCGCGATGCACGCGGCGACGACGTGCTCGATCGCCGGCAGGTTGCCTCGCTGCGCATACGAATTGTAGAAATCGAGGTCGCCGCCCATCACCAGCTCGCCCTTGTCCGACTGGCTGACGTAGAAATGCACCGCGCCCGAAGTCACGACCGTGTCGAGCACCGGCTTGATCGGCTCGGACACCATCGCCTGCAGCACGTGCGATTCGATGGGCAGGCGCAGGCCCGCCATCGCCGCGACCTGACCGGAGTGTCCCGCGACGGCGATGCCGAGCTTAGGCGTCGCGATGTGTCCTTGCGTGGTGTCGACGCCGGCAACCGCACCGCGATCGATTCGAATTCCGGTCACCTCGCAGTTCTGGATGATGTCGACGCCAAGGGCATCGGCAGCGCGCGCATAGCCCCAGGCGACCGCGTCGTGGCGCACCGTTCCGCCCCGCGGCTGAAGCAGTCCGCCCACGATCGGGAAGCGCACATCGGCGGAGCAGTCGAGCCTGGGAATCCATGCCGCGATTTCCTCGCGGGAAAGGAACTTCGCATCGATGCCGTTCAGGCGCATCGCATTGCCGCGTCGAATCGCGGCGTCCATGTCGGCGGGCGAGTGCACGAGGTTGAGCACCCCGCGCGCGCTGTACATGACGTTGAAGTTGAGCTCCCGCGACAGCCGCTCCCAGAGCTTCAGCGAGAATTCATAGAAGTGCGCGTTGGGATCGAGATGGTAGTTGGAGCGCACGATGGTCGTGTTGCGCCCGGTGTTGCCGCCGCCGAGCCAGCCCTTCTCGAGCACGGCGACGTCTGTGATGCCCTGCTCTTTGGCGAGATAGTATGCGGTCGCGAGGCCGTGCCCGCCGCCGCCGATGATCACCGCGTCGTACCGTTTCTTCGGCGCCGGCGCGCGCCATGCCGCCGGCCAGCCCTGGTGGCCGCTCACGCCCTGGCGCAGCAGAGAAAAAATGGAATAGCGCATCGGGGTCTATATTGTCAGCGCTTCGGGCCCAGATGGTCCGCGCTACAGAATCTCCGAGAGAAAGGCGCGCGTTCTCTCTTTGGTAGGATGGTCGAACAGTTGCGCTGGCGGCCCGGATTCGACGATGACGCCGCCGTCGGTAAAATACACCTGATCCGCAATTTCCCGCGCAAAGCGCATCTCGTGTGTCACCAGGATGCAGGTCATCCCATCCTGCGCGAGCGCCTTGATGGTGTTGAGGACCTCCTTGACGGTCTCCGGATCGAGCGCCCCGGTCACCTCGTCGAATAGCATGACTTCCGGCCGCATGGCAAGCGAGCGGGCGATCGCCACTCGTTGCTGCTGGCCGCCGGAAAGCTCGCCCGGGTAAGCGTCCGCCTTGGCAGAAAGCCCGACTCTCTTGAGAAGCGCCGCTGCGCGCAAGCGCACCTCGTCCTTGCCTTCCTTGAGGACGTGAATTGGAGCCATCATCACGTTCTCCAGCGCAGTCTTGTGCGGGAACAGGTTGTATTGCTGGAACACGATCGACACCTCCTTGCGCAGCGCAATCTTTTCGGCGTCGGTCTTGAGCGTATGCACGTCGAACTCGCCCACGCGAATGCTACCCTGATCGATCGGCACGAGCCCGTTGATGCACCGAAGCAGTGTTGATTTTCCGGACCCGGACGGCCCGATGATGCAAGCCACGCCGCCCTTTGCGACTTCCAGCGACACGCCTTTCAGCACCTCGACTGGGCCGAACGATTTGTGTACGTCGCGCACGACGACGATGGGTTCGGCGTTGGTTGCAGGCATGAAGCGCGATCAGATATTGACGGCGTACCTGGCTTCCAGACGCACGGTCCAGCGCGCGATCGGGTAGCAGTAGAGAAAGAACCAGAACAGCACGTAGCTGTAGAACGCCAGCAAGAGGCCCGGCCGGTTCTCGGCGCTCAAGGCCTGCCGGGTCAGGGACATCATTTCGTTGACCCCGACGATCGACGTCAGCACCGTCGCCATTGTCAGGATCTCATAGAGGTTCATCCACGGCGGCAGCATGCGCTTGATGCATTGCGGAAGAATGATCATCCACAGCGTCTGGCGGCGAGTGAAGGCGAGCGATGCCGCCGATTCCCACTGCGTGGTCGGGATCGATTGCAACGCACCGCGCACAATCTCCGACACGTTCGCCATCACCGGCAGCGACAGGCCGAAGGTCGCCTTGATCCAGTCCGGGATCGGAAACGTGAGCCCAAGAACCGTCACCTGAAACGGCAGCAGAAACAGACAGTAAAACAGCAGCACCAGCCAGGGGGCGTTGCGAAAGAAGTGCGTCGTTAACCACGCGCCCTTTTTCACCGGCGTAACCAGCGAAATCTGCGCGAAACCGAGGAAGAGCCCGACCAGGGTCCCCAGCGCCATGGCAAT
>VBCZ01000026.1:0-3715 GCA_005889025.1 Betaproteobacteria bacterium | reverse complement strand
GATGCCGCGCTCCCACCGGTGCATGACGTAGACGAGGGACCCCACCAGGGCGAAGTAGCAGAGCAAGAGCACGTTCATCATGACCGGCACGTTGAGCTCATCCGACCAGATCTGGCTGGATACGTAGAGCATCTCCGGCACGGCGATCGCGTATGCCAGCGTGGTCGTCTTGACCAGGTTCACGAGGTTGTTGTTGAGCGCCGGCAGGCTGATGCGAAACGCCAGCGGCAGGACGATCAAGAGGTACGTGCGCAGCCGGCTGAAGCCGAGCGATTCGGCGGCCTCGATGGTCGTCTTGGGGACAGCTTCAACGCCGGATCGGAAAATCTCCACGTTGAAGGCCCCGGCGAAAAAGGACAAGGACACGATCGCCCACGCCACGTTGCTCACCACCGGAATCGCGATGCCGGAAACCTGGGTAGTCATGAAGCTGCCGACGCCAAAGTAGAAGAAATAGAGCTGGACCAGCGGCGGGGTATTGCGGAAAAACTGGATGTACCAGTAGATTAGCTTGCGTGTGATGCGCAGACGCGAGCCCTGGAGCCAGGCGCCGACGATGCCGATCAGCACGCTCAGCACGATACAGACCGCCGACAGCTTGACGGTCATCAGGAAGCCGCTGGCAAAGCGGCCGCGATCGAACGGGTCGTAAAAAATACTGAGATTGATGCCCGTTGCATCGTGCAACCAGCGAAACCAATCCCAGAAGGGTTCCATTGCGCATTCCGACGCGCGGGAGCGACTGCGCAGAGCGGGCGACAACCCGACCCTCCACGCGGCCGAGAGCCGCGCCGGTCGCTATTTGTATTTGTCGCGCATTTCCTGTGCAAACTTGGTGGGCTTGATGCCCCACTTCTTCTCGAGATCCTGGATGAAACCGCTCTTGTGCCATTCGACGACGGTCTTCGACATGAAGTCGGCGAGGTTCTCTCCATTCGGGCTTCTGCATCTCGCCTACAATCGCGGTGTCGTCATACGCGAAGCCGACGCAGCTGCCGTTTTTGAGCGCGGCATAGGCTTCGGCGGTGCCCGGAAACGCGACACCCTCGACGCCGTACTTCTCCTGAAGCTCCTTGTTGTAGAACGCGCCCTGGATCAGGCACACCTTTTTGCCGCGAAGCTGTTCCCAGCTCTTCATGCCCGCTGACTTGGGCGTCAGAACATTGGTACCCGAGCCATAGTAGCTGGGCTCCACGATGTCGACGATCTTGCGGCGTTCCGGTGTATCGCTCATGGTCGCGATCATCATGTCGATCTTGCCCTGCTGCAGAAACTGAATCCGATTCGAGGCGACGACAGGAATGAGCTCCAGCTTGACGCCGAGCCGTTTCGCTACGTCGGCTGCGAGATCCGGCTCGAAGCCAACGATCTTGCCCGAGGGATCAAGGAAGCCGAACGGCCGATAGTCCGCTTTAGTGCCGACGACCAGCGCACCCTTTTTCTTGATGTCGTCGAGGACGTCCGCGCGTGCCGCAGTGACACCCAGCACCCCCAGCAGCAGGCCCCACGCAATGATCGAAAAATATCTGTTGAGCATGTTCTAATCCTTGAATTGATAAAGGGATGATGTCAAAACCCACTCCGGGAATCGCTGCCGATGCATCGGCGGGTCGCCTACAATGCCCTGCACGCCCTTGCCCGTCAACGCCTCACTGCGGCGGGTGCAACAAGCTCCTAAGCCGCCCGTTGCGCCTGGGTCGCGACCGCTGCCGATCGCTTCGCCAGAAGGTCCTTGGACTCCGACAAAGCCTGGTCGAAAATGGTCATGGCGAGATCGATTTCCGCCGCGCTCACCGTCAGCGGCGGCGCGATGCGCCACACCGATCCGCGCTCGGGGCGGCGGCGGATGTTCATGCTGAGCCCGAGCTCCAGACATCCAGCTCGATTCCCCTCAGTAACCCCATTCCGCGTACGTCGCCAATCTCTTCGTGCCGGCTTTGAAGCTCTCTCAGCCGTTCGGCGAGGTAGCTGCCCATCTCCTGGCTGCGTTGGAGCAGGTGCTCCCGTTCGATGGTCTCTAGCACCGACAGACCGACACTCGACGGCAACGGATCGGACACGTGCGAGGTGTAGAACGCGAAGCCGCGCCGATGGCAGGTTTCTTCGACCGCGTCATTGGTGATCACCGCGGCGAGCGGCATGCCGCCGCCCAGGGTTTTCGACACCGTCATGATGTCGGGCGTCACCTTCAGATGCGACGCCGCGAACCAGTGGCCCAAGCGGCCGAACGCCGTCTGCGCCTCATCGAAGATCAGCAGCATGCCGCGCTTTCTCGCTTCCGACTGCAAGACATCGAAGTAGCCCTCCGGTGGTACGATCACGCCGCCGGCGCTGATCACCGGTTCGGCGATGATGGCCGCCGGCGCTCCGGCTGACTGCATGTCGTACAACTCGAGGCCGATCGTCATGCAGGTGCGGTCGCATCGGTCCCTGCAGTGCCTCACCGGGCAGCGATAGGCGTTGGGCTCGGGCAACACGAACGTCCCCGGCATGCCGGGGCCATAACCTTTCCTGTCGCTGGCGAACGATACCGATCCGGCGTTGCCGGTCACGCCGTGCCACGAACCGCCCAGCCCGATCACCTCGAAGCCGCCGGTGTACAGCTTTGCCATCTTGAGCGCCGCTTCGTTGCTCTCGCTGCCGGTGTTCAACAACAGCGATCGCTTCAGCGGCTTGGGGACGATTCTGGACAGCGCGTCCGCGAGCTGGACGACGCTGCGCGGGATCATTCCCGAAAACAAATGCAGCGCGGTGTCGCAGCTCTTCTTGATCGCCGCCACGATGTTGGGATGGCTGTGGCCGACCGTGGCGCACATTTGACCGGAAGTGAAATCGAGAATTTTCTTGCCGGTAGAATCCCAGACATAGCACCCTTGCGCCCGGTCAACGATCTCCGGATAAGTGTCGCCGCCGTATCGAATCAGGTTCTGGCGAAAGTTCGTCTGCTCGTCTTCCACGCTCATGGCGTTGATTCCTCGCTATCGTGCCGCCGATCGCATCGGCGCGTCGAACCGGCTCTTCATCGGTCGATCATGATTCGCCCGCCATCGGCATCGCATCGCACGTCGATGGTGGGGCGCGGCGGTGCGCGGCATCGAAAGACCGCATTCATTCAGCGGCTAAAGCTTGACCGAACTCAGTGCAGATAGATTCGCACCTGCGGTCGCAGGAGTGTGGCCGGCACTCTGTGCCCGAAGGGTAGAATCGAAGGCGTCCAGGCCATGGTACTTTATATTTCATACAAATGGACGGTGCGCTGATCCTCAATGAGGCAGTGCATGTGGCCTGGTCTGACGAATTGAGTGCCGACCTCGCGCCTTGCGCCGGCCCATGAGAGACGGCGAGCCATTGCTTCGGCGTATCCCGGCAGATATGCTGCGCGCGTTTACGGCGTCGGTCTTTCGCGCAGCCGGATCCTCCGACGGCGAAGCGCGCATCGTCAGCGATCATCTCGTCGATGCGAACCTGGTCGGACACGATTCGCACGGCGTCATCCGCGTGTCCAAGTACGTCGACTGGCATGCACGAGGATGGGTGCTCGCCAACCGTCACGCCGTAGTCGTGCGCGAGGCGCTGTGCCATGCGCTGATCGACGGACAGTTCGGCTACGGACAGGTGATCGGCGGCGAAGCGATGGACCTCGCCGCCGCCAAGGCGAAACGCACCGGCTTGTGCGCCATCGCCTTACGCAACGCAGGTCACCTCGGCCGTATCG
>VBCZ01000195.1 GCA_005889025.1 Betaproteobacteria bacterium | reverse complement strand
TCGGCGCACGAGGCTTCGCGCAGCGTCCTGGGCGCCGTCATGATCCGCCCACTCCCGCTTGTCTGAGCTCGTCGGCCGTATTGATGTTCCGAAAAGCTTCCGCCTGATCGTCGAAGGCGACTTCGGTTGCCTTGAGCGTGGCGTACCAGGCGTCGATCTTGCGTCCGCCATCTTGCAGAAATTGTGTCAGATGCGGGAGTACTTCGCGGCGAACCAGCGCGAATACCGGATGCGGTTGATCGAAGGTGCGCGCCACCGCGATATCGGCGGCGTGATCCTGTATCGCCGCGGAAAGGCGGGCGATGAGGTCGCGGGGGAGAAACGGTGAATCGCACGGCACCGTGGCGACCAGCGGATTCGCCGCGTGCGTCAGTCCGACGTGCAATCCGGCGAGCGGTCCCGCATAGCCGCCGATCGCATCCGGTATCACCGCATGCCCGAGCGCCATGTATTGGCTCATGTTGCGGTTGGCGTTGATGAGGATCTCATCGACCTGCGGTGCGAGACGCTCGATGACGTGCGCCACCATGGGCCGTCCCAGGAGCGGCGCCAATCCCTTGTCGACGCTGCCCATGCGCCGCCCTTGTCCGCCGGCGAGCACGATACCGGTGATCGACAGGCCGAGTCCCATGGCTGATTTTACTGTGAGCGCCACCACGCGGTTGCGTCGGCCGTCACGATCCGCCGCGAAACCGCTCGCCGCCTGAGAACAGCAGGAAATGCTTCCCCGTCGCGCGGCCGATCATGGTGATGCCGACCTTCTGCGCAATCTCATAGCCCATCTGCGTCAATCCCGAGCGCGACACCAGAAAAGGGATTTCCATCTGCGCCGCCTTGATGACCATCTCCGAGGTAAGGCGGCCGGTCGTATAGAAAATCTTGTCGGCGCCGTCGACGCGATCGAGCCACATCAGGCCGGCGATGGCGTCGACCGCATTGTGGCGCCCGACATCCTCGACGAAGTAGATGATGTCGCTCGCGCCGTCGCCGTTGCTGGCCAATGCGCAACCGTGCACCGCGCCCGCCTGCTTGTAGATCGTTTCGTGCAAGCGTACGCGGTCGAGCAGGGCTTGCAGTGTGCTGCGAGTGAGCCTTGCATCGGCAGGCAGGCGCACTGAATCGATCTCCTGCATCAGGTCGCCGAACACCGTGCCCTGTCCGCAGCCGCTGGTCGCGGTGCGCTTGCCGAGCTTGGCGTCGAGATCGGCGAGCCCGTGGCGCGTGGCGATCACGACCGCGTTCACGTCCCAGTCGACCTGGACCGAAACGATGTCCTCGAGCTTGTCGAGCAGACGCTGGTTGCGCAGGTACCCGATCGCCAGCGCCTCCGGCGCGGCGCCCAGCGTCATCAGGGTGAGAATCTCGCGTTTGTCGACATAGAGCGTCAGCGGGTGCTCGCCGGCGATGGGCGTGATCCGTTGCTGGCCGTTTTCGTCGAGCGCGGTGACGTCGTATGTCGACGGGCGCGCGGCGTGCGTAAGCAGCGGGCGATAGAGGTTGTCGGGCGCGTTCAATTCTATGATCGCGCCGAAGGCGCGGATGTTGCTCCCCTCGCCCTCTGGGAGAGGGGGGAGGGGTGGGGGCAGATCCCCGCCGCGGCGCGGAGGCGTCGGACGACATTTCCCCTCGCCCGTTGGGAGAGGGGGAAGGGGTGAGGGCAGATTCCTGCCGCGGCGCGGAGGCGCCGGACGACACTCCCCCTCGCCCTCGGGGAGAGGGGGAAGGGGTGAGGGCAACGAGCTTCAATCATTCTTACGACCTGGGTCAACCGCAGCCTCGCGCAGCCATTCCATCAGCGGCAGCAGGTCGCGGAAGTGTGCGGCGATGTCGGCCGCTAGATTTTTCGGCGGATGCCTTTTGAGGTTTATCTCCACCATGCCGAAGAAATGTCTGAGCTTGATGGCATCGATATGCGGCATGTCTGCGTTGAATCCTTTCGGGGGCCGCACAAGCGCATCTTCCTGCGACAAACCGTCGTAGGTCTTTCGAAACCGCCGGTTGCGCAGCAGTCGTGTCAACGTCTGCGGCTTCTCGGCGATATGACGGCGGATACGCGCCAGGATCTCCGGCTGCGGCCGATAGATTCCCCCGCCGACGAGAAGTGTGCCCCGGTGATCGATATGAAAGTAGTATCCCGGCTCCAGTCCGCGCTTGGCGCGGTCGCGAATCGCCGCGCTGAAGTGCGTCTTGTATGGCGTCCTGTCCTTGGAAAACCGCGTGTCGCGGTAGATGCGGAACATCGCTTTTTTCGGATCGACCGTCCCGAGCGCGCGATCGAACTTCGATACTCTGGCGGAGATGTCGCCGACCAGCGCCTCGAATTCGTCGCGCAGCACGTCGTAAGCCGGCTTGTTCCAGGCGAACCACGGCCGGTTGTTGTTCTGCTCGAGCCCGGTCAGGAATTCGATGAGCGCCTTGACGTGCATGAGACAGCGGTCACTCACCCGCCGATGTAGCTCATCTCGATCTTAGGCAGCGCCAGCGTGTTCTGCGATCTGACTTCGGAATAACGGTCTTCCCGCCGATGCCAGATCGCGGCGAGGTAGTTGCCGATCTCGTCGTCGCTGCTTCCGCTGCGCAGCAGCGAGCGCAGATCGTGACCCGTCGTCGCGAAGAGGCAGGTATAGAGCTTGCCGTCGGTCGCGAGGCGGGCGCGCGTGCAATCGCGGCAGAAGGCCTGGGTCACCGACGAGATGACGCCGACTTCACCGATACCGTCGGTATAGCGCCAGCGCTGCGCGACTTCTCCCGGATAATTGGGATCGACGGGTTCCAGCGGAAGCTCGCGGGCGATTGCACGTATGACTTCGGCCGAAGGCACGACGTCGTCCATGCGCCAGCCGTTGGTGTGGCCCACATCCATATATTCGATGAAGCGCAGGATGTGACCGCTGCCCTTGAACCGGCGCGCCATCGGCAGGATTTCGTCCTCGTTCATGCCGCGCTTGACGACCATGTTGATCTTGATTGGAGCCAGGCCGGCCGCGGCCGCGGCGTCGATTCCTTCGAGCACGCGCGCGACGGGAAAGTCAACGTCGTTCATGGCGCGAAACACGCCGTCGTCGAGGGCGTCGAGACTGACCGAGACACGGTCGAGTCCCGCATCCTTGAGCTCGCGCGCCTTTCGGGCGAGAAGCGCGCCGTTGGTCGTCAGGGTGAGATCGAGCCCGCCAATCTCGGCGAGCATCGCGACCAACCGTTCGATGCGCTTGCGCAGCAACGGCTCGCCGCCGGTCAGGCGGACTTTCTCCACGCCGTGCGACGTCGTGTGGCAGAAAAGGATAGTCCTGCCCAAAAATGTCCTTGGGCATGCAATAGACGCAACGGAAATTACAGCGGTCCGTGACGGAAACGCGAAGATCGCGCAAGCTCCGCCCGCGCACGTCCGCTAGCAGCCCCGTCGGAGAAACCTGCGGCGCCTCGCGCGCGGAAGGGACCCGGCCGGCGGATGCGCCGCGCGCATCGGTAAGGGGAATGACCTTGACCAAAGTGTTGATTTTTTACGACCGCAACGGATGATTTTAGCAGACGGCGCGCTCCTCCACAGCGCTAGAGTATGATCAACATTTTAATGCCGTGTCTTGCGCTAAATCCATGCCGGCTTTACGGTTTCCCGTGGCGGTTGTCATCGAGCGCATACCGCTTGTGAATCGATGGGTAAGCGAGCAGTGGCGCGTCGCCGCAGTGGAATGCATCGACGCGGCGCCCACCGCACCGGTCAAGCTCGTGGCCGATGCGGCGGGCTCGAAATGGCGCTTCGGCGGGCATGCCATCGAGCTCCACCGTTCCGAAAGCGAAGGCTATTTTCTCAATCTCACGTCACCGGATCCCAAGGTATTTGTGATGTGGCGCATGAACGAAGAGGTCGCCGGGGGCGACGACGACCTGAAAGCGCGGCCCCAGTTGGTGACGGTGAGCTACAACGAAGCGGCGCGCTTGCTCGACGGCGGTGAGCAGGTCGACGCCGTTCCGCTGCCCCCGGAGATCCGCGACTGGATGCAGCCGTTCGTGGCTGAGCATTACCGGCCGGAGCCGAAACGCAAGTCGCGGAGGAACGAGCTCTACGAGCGCGAAGGCGCGGTTGGAGAATCGTCGCAAGGCAGGAAAGTCCCATGACGGTCAAGCGCTATACGGACGCTCCGGAGCGCTTTTCGCTGAGGCGCTGGTCGCAGCGCAAGCTTGCTGTTGCGCGAAAACCGAGCTTGCCTTCGGGCACGAGCACGCCGCCCGCAACCGGCTCACCTCCCGCGGGGGTCCCGGAGACGCCGCCTTCCGCGGCAGTCGCGGCAAAGGAATTGCCTCCCGTCGAATCGCTGACCTTCGATTCCGAATTCGCGCAGTTTCTCAAGCCCGATGTCGATGAGACCATCAAGCGCGCGGCGCTGCGAAAGCTCCTTCGCGATCCGCGCTTCAACGTCATGGATGGGCTTGACACCTATATCGACGATTACACCAAGGCGGATCCCATTTCCGCTGACATGCTCGAGCAGCTCGTGCAGACGCGTTATATCTTCGATCCGCCGAAGACCGAGATCACGGCCGAAGGCCACGTTATCGATTCGCCCATCGACCATGATTCGCGCGAAAAGCCGGAGGCCGTTGCCGCGCCGGACGACCCGGCAAGTCCGCACCCCGCAGACGGAGCGACCACCACGGTCGCGCCGGACAGCGGCAAACGATGAGCGTTCGCGACAAGCAACTGCACGTCTGCAATTGCAATGGCACCATGCCGCTCGACGAGCAGGCGCTCGCGCGAGCGCTTGAGCTCAGCGGGCCGCTGCCGCTGCACACGCAGTTATGCCAGAAAGAGCTCGGCATGTTTGCCCAGCACACGTCCGGCGACGTACTCGTTGCATGCACGCAGGAGGCTCGCCTGTTCGGTGATGTCGCCGAGGACGCCGGAAAGACCCAGACCATACGCTTTGTAAACATCCGCGAGAGCGCCGGTTGGTCGGATGAAGCGCGCGCGGCGACACCGAAGATTGCTGCATTGCTGGCGGCCGCGGCGTTGCCGGAGCCGGAGCCTGTGCCCCGCGTCACCTTCCGCTCCGAAGGGCAGCTGTTGATCATCGGTCCCGCCGAAACCGTACTCTCATGGGCCGACAAGCTGCATGAGCACCTTGCCGTGACGGCGCTCATCACCGGCGCTGCGCGCGGCGTCGAGCTTCCGGTTGAGCACGAATATCCGGTCTATTCCGGAACCGTGCGGCGCATCGGGGGATGGCTGGGCGCATTCGAGGTCGAATGGACCCAGGACAACCCCATCGATCTGGACGTATGCACGCGTTGCAACGCGTGCATCAAGGTGTGCCCCGAGAGCGCGATCGACTGGAGCTATCAGATCGATCTCGATCGCTGCAAGGATCACCGCTTGTGCGTGACGGCGTGCGGCGCGGTTGGCGCGATCGATTTTGAGCGCGGGGACAAGGCGCGCAGCGAACGCTTCGACCTGGTTCTCGACCTCGGGCGCGAGGCGTTCTTTCGCATGCATCAACCACCGCAAGGCTATTGGAATCCGGGCGCCGATCCACTCGCGCAAGCCGGGATCGTTGCCGAGATTGCATCCGCGGTCGGCGAGTTCGAGAAGCCGAAGTTCTTCGCGTACAAGGCGTCGATATGCGCCCACAGCCGGTCCCGTCAGCCGGGTTGCAACCAGTGCATCGACATCTGCTCGACGCAGGCGATCCGCGCCGACGGCGATCACGTTCTGGTCGAGCCGCATTTGTGCATGGGTTGCGGCGCGTGCGCCACGGTATGCCCCTCCGGGGCAATGAGCTATGCGTATCCCGAGGTCGCTGAGCTGGGCATGCGCGTGCGGACGCTGCTCGCGACCTATGCAGCCGCGGGCGGGCGCGATCCGTGTCTTTTGTTCCACGATGCGCACGGACGCGAGCTCATCAACGCATCGGGGCGGCGGGGGCGCGGCCTGCCGGCACGCGTCATCCCCGTGGAGATCCAACACATGGCCGCGGCGGGCATCGACGCATGGTTGGGGACGTTGGCGTACGGCGCAAGCGAGGTCTGCGTGCTTGCGACGGGCGCCGAGGCGCCGCAATACGCGAGCGCGATCGCGTTCCAGATGAGCATTGCCGACACCATCGCCGAGGGACTGGGCTATCAGGGCACGCATATGAAGCTCGTGACCGCCCGTGACGTTGTCGCGCTCGACGCCGCACTCTGGTCGCTGACGCCTGCTTTGGCGGTCCGTATGCCCGCTACGTTTCACTGGGCCAACGACAAACGAACGACGCTCTATCTTGCGCTGGATCATCTACGTGCCCACGCTCCGGTCCCCGCCAACGAAATCGCGCTTGCGGCCGGGTCGCCGTTCGGAACGATCGATGTCGATCGCGATGCGTGCACGATGTGCCTCGCCTGCGTCGGCGCCTGCCCGGAGGGGGCGATTGTCGATCATCCGCAGGGCGATCTCCCGCAACTGCGCTTCATCGAAACGAAATGCG
Source organism: Betaproteobacteria bacterium (assembly GCA_005889025.1). Classification (GTDB taxonomy): domain Bacteria; phylum Pseudomonadota; class Gammaproteobacteria; order Burkholderiales; family Casimicrobiaceae; genus PALSA-1003. The sequence goes on along the minus strand of VBCZ01000195.1, from coordinate 3,620 downwards.
TTCAGTGCGGAATCTGCGCGGCGACATGCCCGGAAGATGCGATTTCGCTGCGGAGCCGGTTATTGCTTGGCGCCGAGGCGAAGCAGCCGAGGGTTTTGAACGAAGCTGTGGTGTTCAAGTGCATTCGCTGCGCGAAGCCGCTGGGCACGGAAAAAATGATCGGCAACATGCTCGCCCGGCTGGCAGGGCATTCGATGTTCGCCGAGGCAGGCTCGCTGGAGCGCCTCAAGATGTGCGCCGATTGCCGCGTGCTCGACATGATGACCAAAAATCTCGATATCGCCGCGCACGCCGCCGGCGATTCCGCTGCCAAGGATCCTGGAAAGTCTTGAGCTGTCGATCGTCGATGCCGGTTTCCTCCCAGGGCCAGGAATGAGTGTCGCACCGGTGGTGTTTGCGCCAAGGTTGGAGCCCGAGGATCAGGCGCGCGCGGACTTCTATGCCTTGCTCTCGCGCCTGTATCAGGACGCGCCTGATGTGGGCCTGCTCGAAGCGATCGCCTCATCGAGTCCGCTACCCGACGACGGCCTCAATGCGGCGGGGATGGAGCTCGCTCGCGGTTGGCGCGATCTTATGGCCGCCAGCGCAACGATGGATGCTGAGGCGTCTGCGGCCGAATATCATGATCTATTTATTGGCGTCGGCAAAAGCGAAGTCAGCCTGCATGCGTCGGCCTACAGCAAGCCGGGCGCCGGCAATCCCCTGGTGCAGGTCCGCGCGACGCTCGCGTCTCTGGGTCTCGCCCGGCAAGCCGGCGTAACAACGTACGAGGATCATCTGGCGGCTGTCTGCGAAACGATGCGCATGCTCATATGCTCGGCGCATGCGAGCAAGGCTTATGAGCTTGCGGATCAACATGAATTTTTTACAAGTCAGGTGCAGCCCTGGGTATTCGATTGTTGCACTGCAATAGGAAATTCTCCCATTGCCAATTACTACCGTCGAGTCGCAAAATTCACTCAATTGTTCATGGCGGTCGAACGTGACTCATTCGCCATGGAGTAGTATTCCGACCATAACCTCACGAGCTATTTGCGGAGGCATTTCATGCGCGCCAAACAACGCGGCGAACATCCCCGTTCGCGTACTTCAAACAGCGATTCATCTCCCGTCCCCAACATGCGGCGGCGCGGGTTTCTGTTGACGCTCGGCGTGGGCGGTGCAGGTGCCGCGGCGGTGGCGGTACGGTCGTGGACCGCAGCAGCGCCTGCCGAAGGCGGTGCCGAAGCGGCCGTCGGCAGCAAGGGTTACCAAGCGACGGACCACGTGCGACGCTATTACGAAACCACGAAGACCTGAGGCTGTCGCGCTAACAGGGTAGATGGATCATCGCGTATGCGACCGGTCACGTGGTCCGGTGTAACGGGGCCGCTGGCAATCGGGATACGCAACAGGTTTCAAGCAGTTTTCGTAGGAGGGAAAGGATCATGCTGCTAACCAAGACTCGTGAGAGCGCCCACACAGGCGCCGATGACAAGATCACGGCAGCCCGTCCGCGTCTACGCCGCCACGCGGGAGCCACGCTTCCGACGATGGACAGGCGGGCGTTTTTGAAGCGTTCGGGCCTCGTGGTCGGGGCCGGGGCGTTTGCGAGTCAGCTTCCGTACAACGTGATCGGCAAGGCCGACGCCGCTGCGGAAAGCAACGCAGTCAAGGTCGAGGTCAAGAAGACGGTTTGCACGCATTGCTCGGTCGGCTGCTCGATTCATGCCACGGTCGAGAATGGCGTGTGGACGCGCCAGGAACCGGTCTTCGATTCACCGCTGAATCTCGGCGCGCATTGCGCCAAGGGCGCATCGGTGCGCGATCACGGCGTCGTCGCCGGCTCGCATCGGCTGAAGTCGCCGATGAAGCTCGTCAACGGCAAGTGGCAGAAGATTCCCTGGGACCAGGCAATCAAAGAAGTCGGTGACCGCCTGCTCGCGATCCGCAAGGAATCGGGACCCGATGCGGTGTTCTGGGTCGGCAGCTCGAAGCACAACAACGAGCAGGCGGCGTTCATGCGCAAGTTCGTGTCGTTCTTCGGCACCAACAACATGGATCATCAGGCGCGGATCTGCCACTCGACGACCGTCGCCGGCGTAGCCAACACCTGGGGCTACGGTGCGATGACCAATTCGTACAACGATATGCAGAACACCAAGTGCGCTCTCTACATCGGCTCGAATGCCGCCGAAGCGCATCCGGTGTCGATGCTGCACATGCTGCACGCCAAGGAAACCGGCGCACGGATGATCGTGGTCGATCCGCGTTTCACGCGCACCGCGGCGAAGGCCGACGTCTACGTCAGGATCCGCTCCGGCACGGACATTCCGTTCCTGTTCGGGATGCTCTATCACGTGTTCAAGAACGGCTGGGAAGACAAGCAGTACATCCACGACCGGGTCTACGGCATGGACAAGGTCAAGGATGAAATCATGACCAAGTTATCAGGTCGCCGAAATGATGGCCAAGAACCGGCCGTCGACGCTCGTCTGGTGCATGGGCCAGACGCAACATACGATCGGCAACGCCATCGTGCGCGCGTCGTGCATCGTCCAGCTCGCGCTGGGCAATGTCGGCATTTCCGGCGGCGGCGCGAACATCTTCCGCGGTCACGACAACGTGCAGGGTGCGACCGACGTCGGCCCGAATCCGGACTCGCTGCCGGGCTACTATGGCCTTGCCGCCGGCGCGTGGAAGCACTTCGCGGCCGCGTGGGGCGTCGACTACGAGTGGATCAAGGGCCAGTTCGCGTCGCAGGCAATGATGGAAAAGCCCGGCATGACGGTGTCTCGCTGGATCGACGGCGTGCTGGAAAAGAACGAGCTCATCGATCAGGATTCGAATCTGCGCGCGATGGTTTTCTGGGGTCATGCGCCGAACAGCCAGACGCGTGGCAAGGAAATGGTCGAGGCGATGAAAAAGCTCGATCTGCTGGTCGTCATCGATCCCTATCCGTCGGCCTCCGCGGCGATGGCGGCCATGGTGCGCAAGGACGGCGTCTACCTGCTGCCGGCGGCGACGCAGTTCGAGACCTCGGGATCGGTCACCGCGTCGAACCGCTCGCTGCAATGGCGCGAAAAAGTCATCGAGCCGATGTTCGAATCCAAGCCCGACCATACGCTCATGCTGGCGTTTGCCAAGAAGTTCGGCTACGGCGATCAGCTCATCGGCAAGCAAGCCGACGGCACAACCAAGATCAAGGTCATCAAGGACAAGGATGGATGGGACGAGCCCGAGCCTGAATCCCTGCTGCGCGAGATTAATCGTACCTGCTGGACGATCGGCTACACCGGGCAATCGCCCGAGCGGCTCAAGCTGCACATGGCCAACCAGGCGACCTTCGACGTCAAGACGCTGCGCGCCAAGGGCGGTCCCTGCGACGGCGATTACTACGGCTTGCCGTGGCCGTGTTACGGCACGCCGGAAATCAAGCATCCGGGCTCGCCGAATCTCTACGACGAGTCGCGCAGCCTCATGGACGGAGGCGGCTGCTTCCGGGCCAACTTCGGCATCGAGCGCGACGGTGTCAACCTGCTCGCAGAGGATGGCTCCTATCCCAGGGGTTCCGAGCTCACCACGGGCTATCCCGAGTTCGATCACGTACTGCTGAAAAAGCTCGGCTGGTGGGATGACTT
>VBCZ01000194.1 GCA_005889025.1 Betaproteobacteria bacterium | reverse complement strand
AAGCCGACCGGAAAAATCAGCGCGCCGACGAGCGCAACGCCGGTCTGCACCGAAGCGGTGATCGCGAGGCTGGTGGCGATGCCGAGAATGGCGCCCGACAGTGCGCCGCGCACGAGCAGATCGGGGACCGACAGGCCGGCTTTACGCGTACCTGACTCGATCATTGTCGCTACGACTTCAGCAGGCTTCAGATAGTCCATAGGTCCTTTCGGCGTAATTGAATCGAACCGGCCGATTTCTCGAGGACAGTGGATTCCTATCGCACCGCCTGAAGCCCGGCCACACGCGATCAGACCATGACAAGCAATTCGCATGCCGCAATGCACAACCATATAACAATTTGAATAGAAGGTTGATTTTTGTTACGGCCGCGCCAAGGAGCGTCGATTTTGCTGCACTGCTATGATGCGTCCGCCAGCAACTGGTGCATCGAGCAATGTATGCAGTGGTGTGTAGCCGGCGCGACGTCGGCCACCTTAGGGCCGATGTCCCGGGCGCATCCTCAAGCAGCTAGTGTCGCGAATCAGAAATTCGCGACATATTTATTTCCGTCATTCCCGCGAAAGCGGGAATCCATTGGCTTTGAAAATAAATGGATTCCGGCTCGCGCCCGGCTCCGCGGGCTTGGCCGGGATGACGGCAATTTATGCAACGAACTTGCGAAACGGCACACTAGGGAGCCCAGTAAGAAAGCGTGAGCAACAGCAGCAGTGCGAGCCAGACCAGCAGCGCCCGCCACACCAGCCCGATTGCGCCGGGCAGGATGTCGGCGTCGGCCAGCTCTCCCAATCCGAGCTCCGGTCGAAATTCGGGCTCGCCCGTCGGACCCGTCAGCGGACCTCCGATAATGATGCCGAGCGCGCCCGCGCCGCTTGCGAGCAGAATGCCGTCATGCAGCGAAGGCCATTGCTTGGCCTGGGTGCGCCAGCAGTAAATGGCGTCTTCGAAATCGCCGACAACGGCGAAGGTCATCGCGGTGAGCCGCACAGGCAGCCAGTCGAGCCAATAGACAAGCCGTTGCACGGGCTGTCCGAACGCGTCGCGCTGATGGCCGATCGGCGTCAATGCTTCGCCCCGCCATTCCTCCGCCAGCAAAACAGCACAGCGATAGAGCACGGCTCCGCCGGGGCCCGGCAATACCAGGAACCAGAAAAGCGAGCCGAAGACATGTCGATACGACTCCTCGAGCCCTTTCTCGATCGCCAGCTTCGGAATTTCCTCGGCGGTTACGGCGCTTGCATCGATGCCGCGCCACGCGGCGAGCAGCTTGCGCGCCGAAATCGCATCGCCTGCCTTGAGCGCGTCGCCGATGGCGCTGAACGCGTGGCTGAAATGGCGAAAGCCGACCAGAACGTACAGGATGGCGACGTTCCAGGCGAGCGCGAGCATGGGATGCACTTCGCTCAAGACCGCGTATCCGGCGGATGCAATCACGACCGGCGGAGCGAGCGCGAACAACGTAGTGAGCGCGCCCTGCTGCCTGGCACCGGCATTGAAGCGTCGCTCGAGCGCCCGCGCGTACCGGACAAAGGTCCGCTGCACGTCGCCGCGCCAGGCAAAGGCCTTCCACTGCTCGAGCGCCAGCGCAATCACGATCGCGAAGAAGTTCACGCCGGCGACCCGTCCCCGGGCGCGGCCGCAAACACAGACCGTGAACGGGATGCGGCGACGTCGATCAAGAGCCCTCGCGATTGCTGCATTATCATTTTTCGCCACCCGCGCGCGAGGCGCCGGTGTTTATCGGATCTAGCTCTTCAACTCGTCGCGGTTGCGAAAATGCTCCAGCGCCTCGGGATTGGCCAGCGCATCGACATTCTTGACGGGTTCCCCGTGGACGACATTGCGCACTGCCAGCTCGACGATCTTGCCGCTCTTGGTGCGGGGAATGTCGGCCACCTGAACGATCTTTGCCGGCACGTGGCGCGGGGTCGTGTTCGAGCGCACCTGCCGTTTGATTTTGTCGACGAGCGCGTCGTCCAGCGTGACTCCGTCGCGAAGCCTCACGAACAACACGACCCGAACGTCGCCGAAATCGCCGGGGGGCCAGTCCTGCCCGATCACCAGACTCTCCACGATCTCGTCGAGTTGCTCGACCTGGCGGTAGATTTCGGCGGTTCCGATGCGCACGCCGCCCGGATTGAGCGTTGCATCCGAACGGCCGTAGATGATCATGCCGTCGTGTTCGGTGAGCTCGACATAGTCTCCGTGGCACCAGATAGCCGGAAAGCGCTCGAAGTACGCAGCGCGGTAACGCTTCCCATCCGGATCGTTCCAGAAGCCGAGCGGCATCGACGGGAAGGGTTGCTTGCAGACGAGCTCACCCTTCTGCCGGAACACCGGCTGACCGTGCTCGTCGAAGACGTCGACGTCCATTCCCAGGCCCCGGCATTGCAGCTCGCCACGCCACACCGGGCGAGTCGGGCAGCCGAGCGCAAAGCAGGAGATGATGTCGGTGCCGCCGGAAATCGACGAAAGGCATACATCTTCCTTGATGCATTGATAGACGAAGTCGAAGCTTTCCGGCGCGAGCGGGCTTCCCGTCGAAAACACCGCGCGCATCGGGCCGAGGTCGTAGTCCTTGCGCGGCACCAGCGAGACCTTCTTCACCGCGTCGATGTATTTTGCCGATGTGCCGAAATGCGTGATGCGCTCCTCTTCGGCGAACTTCCAGAGGATGCGCCCCTGGTGGACGAAAGGCGATCCATCGTACAAAAACAACGTCGCACCCGACGCGAGTCCCGACGCAAGCCAGTTCCACATCATCCAGCCGCACGTCGTGAAATAGAACAGACGGTCACCCGGATTGATGTCGCCGTGCAGCCGATGTTCCTTCACGTGCTGCAGCAATGTGGCGCCCGCGCCGTGCACGATGCACTTGGGAACGCCGGTGGTCCCGGACGAATAGAGAATGTACAGCGGGTGGTTGAAAGGCATGCGTTGGAACACGATCGGTCCGGGCGCATGCGGCGCGCAAAAATCGCTCCAGGTTAGCGCCTTGTGAATCGCGGAAACCTCTTTTGGCGCGCTTTCCAGGAAGGGTGCGACCACGACGCGCTTGAGCGTCGGGAGGCGCACTGCGATTTCGCCGACCTTGTCCAGAATCGGCTGCGCCTTGCCGTTGTACCAGTAGCCGTCGACGGTAAACAGCACGAGCGGCTCGATCTGGCCGAAGCGATCGATCACCCCCTGCACGCCGAAATCCGGCGATGCCGAGGACCAGAGCGCGCCAAGGCTTGCCGTCGCGAGCATGGCGATGATCGCCTCGGGCATGTTGGGCAGAAACGCGGCGACACGGTCGCCGGCCTTGACGCCTTCGGCTCTGAGCGCCTGCGCCACGCGGGAAACCGCTTCGCAGAGCGCCGCATTGCTGTAGCGGCGCTGCAACTTGTCCTCGCCCCAGAAAACAAGCGCGTCCGCCGCGCCGTCCTCTGCGCGACCGCGCAGAAGATTTTCGGCGAAATTGAGCGTCGCGTCGGGGAACCATTGCGCGCCCGGCATCTTGTCGCGGTCGATCAGCGTTCGCGCACCGCGCTCGCCGATGACTTCGGCGTAGTCCCACATCTCACGCCAGAACGCTTCGCTGTGTTCGTTCGACCAGCGATAGAGCGCTGCGTATTCCGGAATCTCGGTGGCATAGCGGCGGGAGAGGCGCGCGGCAAACGCCGTCAGATTGGCGCGCGCGATCCTCTGCGCGGAGGGCTGCCACAACGGTCCACTCATGGGATCGGCAGAAACAGAGGAAACCGTAAATCTAGGCGCAAAGCGCAACCAGCGCCTCGGGAAGCGGCGCGGAACGGTGCGTTTCGAGGTCGATCCAGACCAGCTTGGCGGCGCCTTCTGCGCATTTGCGTTGATCCATCCATAGCTCGTAGCCGGTTTCGATGCTCGACCGGCCCGGAGTGCCCAGGAACATGCGAATCTCGACAATCCCGGGATAGGTCAGAGGGACAAGGTAGGTGCAGCTCGCGTTGACGATCACCTGGCCTTCTCCGGGAAAGTCACCGAGCCGCTCGCGTACGCCGGCCAACCATTCGATACGCGCCTGCTCCATGTAGCGAAAGTACACCGTGTTGTTGACGTGGCCTTGCGCATCCATGTCACCCCAGCGTATCGGCACCTTGGTCGTATGAGCGGGATTACGAACGGAGGTCATCGTCGATACGAATTATAATCGTTATGCTACTTGGCGCTGTTGAGCGTTCCCTGTATCCGTGATATCAGCGGCGCCTGGCATGACATGTAACCATTGCCCGCGCTGCCGCGCACACCTCTCCCCGTGGGAGAGGAGCTGGGGGTGAGGGCGAGCGCATCGGTATTTGCGTAATTCTCAACAAAAAAGGAACCACAACGTGCAGCGCGAAGCGATGGAATTCGACGTCGTAATCGTCGGCGGCGGCCCGTCGGGGTTGTCTGCGGCGATCCGGCTCAAGCAACTGGCAGCGGACGCCGGTCGCAGCGTCAGCGTTTGCGTGCTGGAAAAAGGCTCCGAAATCGGCATGCATATTCTCTCCGGCGCCGTGATCGAACGCCGGTAAGCGAAGATCGCTTCATGGTTCTTTCGGAGGACAGAGCGTATCGCGTGCCGCACTGGATGCTGCCGCCGTTGATGAATAACCGCGGCAGCTACATCGTGAGCCTGGGCAACGTCTGCCGTTGGCTTGCCACGCAGGCCGAGGCGCTCGGCGTCGAGATCTATCCAGGATTTGCCGCGGCGGAAATCCTGTTCGACGACAGAGATGCCGTGCGCGGCGTGGCGACCGGCGACATGGGCGTGGCGAAGGACGGCTCGCACAAGCCCGACTACCAGCCCGGCATGGAGCTTCATGCGAAGTACACGCTGTTTGCGGAAGGATGTCGCGGGTCGTTATCGCAGGAGCTGATGGCGAAATTCAACCTGCGCGACGGTGTCGACCCGCAGAAGTACGGCATCGGGATCAAGGAGCTTTGGCAGGTTTCCTCGGACAAACATCGACCGGGGCTGGTGATTCATACCCAGGGCTGGCCGCTCGACTCCCGAACCGGCGGCGGCTCGTTCATGTACCACTTCGACGAAGGATGGGTATCGGCCGGCTTTGTCGTCCATCTGAATTACGAAAATCCGCATCTGTCGCCCTACGACGAATTCCAGCGCTTCAAAACGCACCCCGCTGTGCGGTCCACGTTCGAGGGCGGGAAGCGCCTGGGCTATGGCGCAAGAGCGATCAACGAAGGCGGATTGCAGTCTATTCCGAAGCTCACGTTTCCGGGCGGCGCCTTGATCGGCTGCGCGGCGGGCTTTCTCAACGTGCCGCGGATCAAGGGCGTGCACAACGCCATGAAGACCGGCATGCTCGGCGCGGAGGCGGCGTTCACTGCGCTCGGCGAACGACGCGAGCGCGACGAGATCGTTTCGTACACGTCCGCGTTCCAATAGTCGTGGGTGTATGACGACCTCTACAAGGTCCGCAACGTCAAGCCCGGACTCAAGTGGGGATTGTGGCCGGGAACGATCCACGGCGGCATTCACATGTGGTTGAACGATCTGGGTCTGGGCGCGCTCGTTCCGTGGACTCTGCGCCATGGCAAGGCCGATCACGAAACGCTCAAGCCGGCGGCCGAGATGACGCCTATCGAGTATCCGAAATACGACGGCGTGCTTACCTTCGACAAGTTGTCGTCGGTTTTCCTTTCCAACACCAATCATGACGAAGACCAGCCCTCGCACCTCCAGTTGCGCGACCCTTCGATTCCGGTAAGCGTGAACCTGGCGCGCTACGATGGGCCTGAGCAGCGCTACTGCCCTGCCGGCGTCTACGAATTCGTCGACGTGCCGGCAACCGACGCAGGGAGGAGCGTTGGCGAATCCGACGACAAGGCGATCCCCGGGCGCGCCAAGCGGCTGCAGATCAATGCGCCGAACTGCGTC
>VBCZ01000193.1 GCA_005889025.1 Betaproteobacteria bacterium | reverse complement strand
ACGCAGGACCTTTTTCTCGACCTTGCCCATCGCGTTGCGCGGCAGCTCGTCGACAAAGTGCACGCGCTTGGGGACCTTGAAGCCCGCGATCTCGGACTTTAGGGCGGCGATGAGCGTTGCTTCCGTGATCGCCTCTCCGGGCTTGGGAACGACGACCGCGGTGACGGCTTCCCCGAGGTCGGCGTCCGCAACGCCGATGACTGCCGATTCGCTGACGCCGGGCAGTGCGTCGATTTTTTCCTCGATCTCCCGGGGATAGACGTTCAGGCCACCGGTAATGATGAGATCCTTTGAGCGGCCGACGATCTTAAGGTAGCCGTTGGGCAGAAACTCGCCCGTGTCGCCGGTCGTGAAAAAACCGTCGGCGGTAAATTCCTCGCGCGTCTTTTTCGGCATGCGCCAGTAGCCTGCGAACACATTGGGCCCCTTGACCTCGATGCCGCCGACCGTTCCCGCGCTGCATGGACGTCCGTCGCCATCCACGACGCGCACCGCGACCCCAGGCAATGGCAGGCCGACGCTGCCGCAAATGCGCTCGCCGTTGATCGCGTGCCCGGTGCGCGAGCGGAATTCGGTGAAAGTCTCGGGCAAAAGCGGCGCCGAGCCCGAGATGAACAGCCGCACGCTTCGGCATTGCGCGGCGCCGAAATCGGGCTCCGCGAGCAGGCGGGAATAGAAAGTCGGTACGCCCATCATCACGGTCGCGTGCGGCAATTGGTCGGTGACCTGCTTGGCATCGAACTTCGGCAGCCACAACATCCGGCTGGCGGAGAGCAGCACGCAGTGACAGGCGACAAAAAGACCGTGCACGTGATAGATCGGAAGCGCATGGAGCAGGACATCGCCGCGGGTGAATCCCCAATAATCGACCAGCGTTAGCGCATTGCTGGCGAGATTGCGGTGGGTGAGCATCGCGCCCTTGGAGCGGCCGGTGGTCCCCGAGGTGTAGACGATTGCCGCGAGGTCGTCCGGCCTGGATTGGACGGTATCAAGGGTGCTCGGCTGGTCGGCCGCCCGCGCAAGCAACGATGACGCAAGCTCGCCGTGGAGCGTCATGACCGTCGCCTGGGGCCGCAAGCCGACGATTGCGTCGAGCGTGTCCGCGCGACAGACGATCACCTTCGGCTCCGCGTCGCCGAAAAAATAGGGGAGTTCGTTCGCGCTTTCGCTCGCCTGATAGCCGGTATTGAGCGGCAGATACACAAGGCCCGCGCGCAGGCAGGCGAGATAGAGGGCTAGCGCCTCCCAGGACTTGTCGACCTGCACAGCCACACGGTCGCCGGCGTTGCAGCCGGCGGCGCGCAGGGCGTGGGCGATGCGCGCGGACGCGACGTCGAGATCGTCATAATGAACGACCGGCCCACCGGGAATCAGCACGCAAGGCTGATCCGCATGCTCGGCGAAATGAGCGTGCAGCAGCGCGTATAGGTTAGCGTTCATGGGTGGGTATGACGGCACTCTGGCACGAGCGCACCGTCGGCCGGCCCGCGAAAACCCGAGATTACATCAGGCCGCGGGGTCAGTCAGCGCAAATCGCGCTATCCGGCGGCGCCCGGCCCGGCAGCGTCGGGTCAGATCAAGCCGGCGCCCCGCGCCCACTTGTATTTGGCGCCAAGGACCGCAACCGGCATCTCGGTCGAGTAGGGATATGCCGGAATGCCGTGGTCGAAAAGATATTCCGCCGCTTCCTCGACCTCCACGTCGCCGGCCAGCGATGCCACAACCGGCTTTTCGATACCCTTGGCCCGCATCTCCTCGACCACCTCGACCATGATCTTGGCGAACACCATCGGCGGTGTGATGATGGTGTGCCAGTAGCCAAGAATAAGCGCGTGGATGCGCGGGTCTTCCAGCCCGAGCCGAACGGTGTTCTGGTAAGTCTTGGGCGGCTCGGCGCCGGTGATGTCGACCGGATTGCCGGCGGCGCCAAAGGGCGGAATGAATTTGCGAAAGGCTGCATCGAGATCCGGCGGCATCGCCATCAGTGACAGATTATTGTCGACGACGGCGTCCGACAAAAGAACCCCCGAGCCGCCCGCGCCGGTAATGATGACGATGTTCTCCCCCTTCGGCGTCGGGAGCACCGGAATCGCCCGCGCGAATTCGAGCAGGTCGCGCAGGGACCGGGCGCGGATCACCCCCGACTGCTTGAGCACGTCCTCGTAGATCTTGTCGTTGCCGGCCAGCGCGCCGGTGTGCGAGCTGGCCGCGCGAGCGCCCATGGCCGTGCGGCCGGCCTTGAGCACAACCACCGGCTTCTTCTTCGACACCCGCTTGGCAACCTCGGCGAACGCGCGGCCGTCCTTCAGGTCCTCGCAGTGCTGGGCGATGATCGTCGTGTTGTCGTCCTGCTCGAAGAAGGTCAAGAGATCGTCCTCGTCGATGTCGGACTTGTTGCCGAGGCCCACGATCGCGGAGACGCCCATCTTGGCCGAGCGCGAGAACCCGATGATCGCCATGCCGATGCCGCCCGACTGCGACGAAAGCGCGGCGTGCCCCTTGACGTTGTAGGCGGTGCAGAACGTCGCGCACAGGTTCTTCCAGGTGTAGTAAAAGCCGTAGATGTTCGGGCCCATGAGGCGAACGCCGTATTTGCGTCCGATCTCCTGGATCTGCTTCTGTCCTTCGACATTGCCTGTCTCGGCAAATCCGGAAGGGATAAGCACGGCGCCGGGAATCTTCTTTTCGCCGACTTCGATAAGCGCTTGGGCGACGAACTTGGCCGGAATCGCGAACACGGCCACGTCGATTTTGCCGGGCACGTCCTTGACGCTCTTGTAGGCTTTGCGGCCCATGATCTCGACAGCCGAAGGATTGATCGGATAGATCTCGCCCTGGTAACCGCCATTGATCAGATTCTTCATCACCGAGTTGCCGATCTTGCCTTCTTCCGACGAGGCACCGATCACCGCGACCGCATCCGGCTTCATGATGCGATTCATGTCACGCACGATGTCCTCGTGACTGGGACGGTAGCGCGCCGGCGCGGCGTTGAAGTCGACGACGATGCGCACGTCGGCAGCGGTTGCGCCGCTCTTGGTCGCGAACACGGGATTCAAATCCATCTCGGCGATTTCCGGAAAGTCCGAGATCAGACGCGAAACGTTTTCGATCATGCCCGCCAGCGCGTCGCGGTTCACCGGGTCCGTGCCGCGCACGCCTTTGAGGATCTCCGCCGCGGCGATGCCATCGAGCATCGACAGTGCGTCTTCGCGCGTCGCGGGGGCAAGGCGGAACGTGATGTCCTTGAGCACTTCGACCAGTATGCCGCCGAGACCGAAAGCAACCAGCTTGCCAAACGATGGATCGGTGACCGCGCCGATGATGACTTCCTGTCCGCCGACGAGCATATGCTGCACCTGAACGCCGTGCAGCTTGGCTTTGGCATCGTACTTCTTCGCGTTGGACATGATGGTGTCGAAGCCCTTCTGGACTTCGTCGGCGCTTTTTACGCCGACCAGCACGCCACCCGCCTCGGTTTTGTGCAGGATCTCGGGAGAAACGATCTTCAGCACCACGGGGAATCCCATTCCGGCGGCGATTTTTGCGGCGTCGGCGGCGGTTGTCGCGACGCCTTCCTTCGGCACTGCGATCCCGTACGCTTCGCAGACGAGCTTGCCCTCGGGAGCGCTCAGCGAAGCGCGTCCTTCCGACTTGATCCTGTCGAGAATCTTCCTGACCGCGACTTTGTCATGCGCCATGTTCTTCTTCCTCTGGAAAGGTTTGAGCGCCGCGATCGCGGCGGGGGTCTTCGCTTGACGCGCGTCAGATCGCGCCGGCCGAGCGAAGCTCGGCAACTTGTTCCTTGGTATAGCCGAGCTCGGCCAGCACTTCCTCGGTGTGCTCGCCGAGGAGCGGCGAGCGTGACACGTCGCTGGGACTGTCGGACATCTTGATCGGATTGCCCACCGTGAGATATTTTCCGCGCTTCGGATGATCGACCTCCACCACCGTTCCCGTCTTGCGCAGCGAGGGCTCTTCGGCAATCTCCTTCATCGACAGAATAGGGCCGCACGGAATGTCGTATTTATTGAGGATTTCCATCGCCTCGAACTTGTCCTTGGTCTTGGTCCACTCCTCGATCTTCCCGAAAATCTCCATGAGGTGCGGCAGCCGCGCCTTGGGCGTCGCGTAATCGGGATGCGTGAGCCACTCTTCGCGTCCGATGACCTTGCAGATGTCTTTCCAAACGGGCGCCTGGGTGATGAAATAGATGTACGCGTTGGGATCGGTCTCCCACCCCTTGCACTTGAGGATCCACCCGGGTTGGCCTCCCCCTGACGCGTTGCCGGCGCGTGGTACGGCGTCGCCAAACTTGCCGTTCGGATATTGCGGGTATTCCTCCATCACCCCGGTGCGGGCTAGGCGCTGCTGATCGCGGAGCTTCACGCGACAGAGATTGAGCACGCCGTCCTGCATTGCGGCGAGCACCTTCTGTCCTTTACCGGTTGTGTTGCGCTGGTAGAGGGCGGCAACGATGCCGAGCGCGAGATGCAGCCCCGTGCCGGAGTCGCCTATCTGCGCGCCGGTCACCAGCGGAGGGCCGTCGTCGAAGCCGGTTGTCGACGCCGAGCCGCCCGCGCACTGCGCGACATTCTCGTAGACCTTGCAATCCTCGTAAGGACCCGGGCCGAAACCCTTTACCGACGCGACGATCATGCGCGGGTTGAGCTGCTGCACGCGCTCCCACGTGAACCCCATGCGATCGAGCGCACCCGGGGCGAAATTCTCCACCAGGACATCACAACGCTTCACCAGCGCTTCGAGGATCTCCTTGCCTTTGGGGTTCTTGGCATCGATGGTGATCGAGCGCTTGTTGTGATTGAGCATGGTGAAATAAAGGCTGTCGACGTCGGGGATGTCGCGAAGCTGCCCGCGAGTGATGTCGCCTTCGCCTGCGCGCTCGACCTTGACGACATCGGCGCCCAGCCACGCAAGAAGCTGCGTGCAGGTCGGCCCCGATTGCACGTGCGTGAAATCGAGAATGCGCACACCGTCTAGTGCCTTGCCCATTACGTCCCCCTATGCAATGGCGTCATTGCAGAAGCGCCGCTCCGACTTATTGAATGTTACTTAAATGGGTGACGGATCTACGAATCATGTCATCGGGAATGACAAGCTTAGAATCCGAGCGTCACGCATTTTGCAAAGCTCAATATAGGGCCGTCACGGTTTCTTCTTCGCGGCGGGATTGAGACTCGTGATGCGGCCGCTTTCCGTGCCCGCCTTTTCGTCGATGACCGCGTTGATCAGGGTAGGCTTGCGCCCGCGGATCGCTTCTTCCATCGCGTTGCGAAGCTCTGCCGGTGTCGTGGCCAGCACACCCACGCCACCGAAGGCATCCATCAGTTTTTCGTAGCG
>VBCZ01000019.1 GCA_005889025.1 Betaproteobacteria bacterium | reverse complement strand
GGATTCCCATTGGCCGCGAGGCAGGGCCGCCCTTTCCGCGGTCGGCGGCATTGTCGGTGCCTGGGCTGCGTGGGTCGGTGCTCATCTTGTTGCTCTCTGGTCGCCTGCTCGTCACAGCGCAAGATTACGGGAGAGGGCCGTTGCGCTCCAGCGCGGCAAGACACAATGCGCGCCGGTAGGGGTGAAACGCAGGAAACGGTCATAGACGGTTCGCGCCCAATACGCCCGCGCCGCTCGATGTTGCCGACAGCGGTCTTTTCTAGCCATTCGAGTGGGTTACCATCGGCGGCGAGAAATGCACAAGCGAATAAGCAAGTGGAAACGGCGAGCGTGGTTCGTCAAGTTGACAGAACCCCTCTGTGCACCACCTAAATCCGACGACCGAGCTTACTGAGCTTTGCGGAAGTGACTAACAATCAGCAAAGCTCAGCCCTCACCCCCAGGCCCTCTCCCGCTGCGGCGGGCGAGGAGAGCATCGTGACGGAAATGGTCTTCAACCATTTCGGTATGGCGGACCAGCTTAGTCGAATCGCATTGGGACCTGATCCGATATTTGCAGCGCATGCTTGATCTTCTCATCAGGAACGCTCTCGTCTTTGACGGTACAGGAGCTGACCCCGCTCTCAAAGACGTCGCGATTCAAGACGGAAAGATAAGAGCGACCGGTCATCGTCTTTCTGAATCGGCCACTCGAGTGGTCGATGCCGATGGGTTGGCGCTGATGCCCGGCATCATCGACAGCCATACCCACTTCGACGCGCAAATCACGTGGGACCCGTATGTGCGTCCCTCGCCGGCGCTGGGCGTGACCACCGCCGTGATCGGCAACTGCGGCTTCACCATCGCGCCATGCAGACCGGCCGACCGCGACATCACGATGCGCAATCTCACCCAAGTGGAAGGCATGTCGTTGGACGTGCTGCGCGAAGGCATAACCTGGGAGTTCGAGACGTTTCCACAGTACATGGCGCAACTGCGCAGACGAGGCAGCGCAGTCAACATTGCGGCTTACATTGGACATTCTTCGGTGCGTACGTACGTGATGGGCAAGGATGCGTCGTCGCGCGCGGCGACCGATGACGAAATCGGTGCGATGCAGCAGATCGTGCGCGAAGCCATGCGCTCGGGTGCCGTGGGTTTTGCCAGCAGCACCAGTCCGGCCCACAACGGCGAAGGGGGTTTGCCGATGCCGTCGCGTCTGGCGGAAGACCGCGAAATGGCGGCGCTGGTGAACGCCATGGGTGAATCAGGCCAGGGCGTGTACATGCTCACCAAGGGCGGGCATACGGCGATGCCATTTCTGGAGTCTCTTGCAGCCAGCAGCGGCAGGCCCGTGATGATCGCGGCGCTATTGCACAACAGCACGAATCCGCAGGCTGTGTTCGATGATCTGGAGGACATCGCGCAGGCCAACACGCGGGGCCGCAGGCTGATCGGCCAAGTCTCGTGTTGCCCGTTGACGATGGACTTCACGCTCGCATCGGCCTATCCGGTGGAAGGGCTGCAAGGCTGGAAGCCGGCGTTGGGTCTGGCAGGGGCTGCGCTCAAAGCCGTGCTTGCAGACACGACGTTTCGCGACGCGCTGCGCGCGGAGCTCTCGTCCACCGCCACTTTTCGCCTCTTCAACGGCGAATGGAATAAGGTTCAGGTGGTGGAAGTTGCCAGGCCGGAGAACGCCCCGTACGAGCAGAAAAACCTTGCCGACATTGCACAAGCCGAGTCTCGCGATCCGCTGGACGTCATGCTCGATCTCGCCATTGCCGAAGATCTGAAAACGGTGTTCACCGCAGAGCTGCTCAACACCGACGAAGACGCCGTAGGCCGGATGCTGAACCACCCATACAGCATCGTGAGCTTGAGCGATGCCGGTGCGCACCTCACATTCTTCAACGATGCGGGCTTCGGCCTGCATTTGTTGGGGCACTGGGCGCGGGATTTACGCGCGATGACGATGAGCGAAGCCGTGCGGCGACTCACGGCGCATCCCGCTACCGTGTTCGGCATGACCAACCGCGGCCTGATTCGTGAAGGCTTTGCCGCCGACCTGCTGCTGTTCGAACGGAATAGCATAGGTCGCGGCCCCAAGCGACGGGTGTTCGACCTGCCCGGCGGAGCTCCACGGCTGACGACGGATGCCGTCGGCGTTCATGGCGTGTGGGTCAATGGTACCCAGGTCGCCGACCGCCGAGGTCTATTGCAGGATGCGCCCCTTGCGGGGCAACTGCTCACCGAATTTGCAGCGGTGGCTTGATGTCGTGAACCGGCACACCTGCGGCCGCGCCGCAAAATCGTTGATAGCGGTCGTTCGAGGGCGCGATCGCTCCATTGCGGTTACGCTAGTGTAGATTCACCACTCACGAGGATTTGCTCGACGTTTCCTCCGGCGATTTAGTGCCGGCGTCGCGACGATCGATGGGAACCTGATGAACAGACGTAACGCCTTATTCGCGCTCCTTCTTGGACTATTGGGCTTCAGCGTTGCACCACGCGCTGCCGAGGCGCAACAAGCGGGCAAGGTGGGTACGACCTTCACGGCCGGTCCGGAGATTTTCGGCAAGCAGCTGCAAATTCTGAAGGAGACTTTTCCTGGCGCCTCTCGAGTGGCGATCCTCTCGAACCCGGCAGACCCATCATTTGCACTTCAAGCGAGAGAGGTGGAAGCTACCGCCCGATCTCTGCGCATCCGGCTTCAACACGTGGAGGCACGAGGTCCGGAGGAGTTCGAGAGCGCCTTCGCCGCAATGGCGCGAGAGCGGGCGGACGCGCTTCTGGTTACCGGTTCCTCGACGTTTCTGGCGCACCGGGCCAGGCTCGCTCAACTCGCGACGAAGGGGCGGCTACCGACGATGTTCAGTTTTCGGGAAAGCGTCGAGGCAGGTGGCCTGATGGCTTACGCGGTGAACATGGCCGCTTTCGTCGGACGCGCCGCCGTGTACGTTGACAAGATCCTCAAGGGCGCGAAACCCGCCGACCTCCCGGTCGAGCAGCCGACGAAGTTCGAACTGGTGATCAACCTCAAGACCGCCAAAGCGCTCGGCGCATCGATCCCGCCGTCTGTCCTGGCACGGGCCGACGAGGTGATTCAGTAATCGAATATTCCGGAATAACTTGGCGCTTCTACGGCCGACGAACTCTTAGAGCGCCCATCAAAGGAGGCTCGGAATGACCGACCCGACATTCTCAGAACTCGAGCGGAATGGGTGGCAAAGAAACGCCGCCAAATACGACAGTGTCGATCTGCCGGCAACTCGTCAAGCATTCGCCCCGCTGCTCGATAGTGTAGGCGCTCTGCGCGGCCGCCATGTCCTGGAGCTTGCTTCCGGCACGGGACACCTGGCGGCGGAAGCGGTGGCTCGCGGTGCAACCGTCGTCGG
>VBCZ01000018.1:1790-2089 GCA_005889025.1 Betaproteobacteria bacterium | reverse complement strand
GGAAGTGATCACGCGTTATGGAACCTCTGAACAAGCCCCACATGGGTCGCGTTTCTGTCGCAATGGCTTCAGATGCTAGGCGCCGGGGCGCACCGAATAGTTCATCCTATTCGCAAGCCGCGCAACAACGCAGATGAGGCCATTGCGGCGAAACCCGGATGGGACGGGGCTGGCCGGGCGATCTGCTGTGTCGCGCCGCTCGCCAATGGGAGCTACCATTGGCTTCGCGTCGCTTCGTGCATCTCATCCCGGCGAGCCTCCGTCGCGACCACGCGGGACTTATTCAGAGGTTCCTTAGC
>VBCZ01000018.1:0-1763 GCA_005889025.1 Betaproteobacteria bacterium | reverse complement strand
AAGCAATCAACTGGAAGTGGTCCGTTGAATATATAGCCGGCTGGCTCGCAGCGGAAAAGCACGCCGCCCGAATTTCGACGACGCGCGTTCAAAGCACTTCTTATAATCCGCGCGTATCCAGGTTTGCGCTGCGGATACAATGCTGCATTCAAATTATTCCGTAGATGAAATTATTGTTGGAGCAAGGAATACGCCTTGCTTGTCATCTGTAACAAACGGACGGTGATATGCGGCGAATAGGCGCCCTGCCAACAGATAAATCGCTTTGTCGCCGGTAGCGGAGTTTCGCGACATGAATGGGGCAATTCGTCGCCTTCTTATTGAGCCCAATCGCCGCGTTAGTTAGAGTGCAATCCGACCACAAGCGGTCCGAAGGGGGTTGAGCAGGTTAACAGGAACTGCAAATCCCAAGACAACAAGCAAAGACCCGAGCAAAGACCCGAAATGAGGAGAACAGCCATGAACCGCTACCAAAGCCCGGTCCCGCGCGTCGCGTTCGGCGTCGCCGCTGTTGCCATGACGGCGATCACCATCGGCGTGTCGGTGGTCTTGCCAACGATGGACTCCAGTGGCGATGAGCGTCGCATGCTCGCGGCATCGAAGGCGGTCATCACACCGGTGGGCCCGGGCAGCGCCACCGACTCCGCGACCCTGGATATTGTCGCTGTACGCGAACCAGGGTTGTCCACGGCTCCGTGCAGCTCGTCCAAAGCGAACCGCAATCCGGAAGGCTGAGCAAGGCGCGGTCGTGTGACAGACCCGCCGACAGGCTATCGCGCCGATGCTGCTGTAAAGGTGTTGCACCATCGTCATACGCTGCTGTAAAGGTGTTGCACCATCGGCATACGCTGCCGGTCGACGCAAATCCGGGCGTATCGTCATTCGATGGAGGAGCCATGAAACGAAAGCGCGGCTGGCTTCCAGCACTCGCCGCTACATTCGTCGTTGCGTCTACGTGCGCGGCTGCGTCTCCGGCCGCACTACAAAAGGTCTCATCGTTTCAATATCTCGTCGGGACCTGGAACTGTACGCACACGGTCGGCACGTTTTCCGGCGCCTACACGACAACCTATGCCAACACGCTTGGCAACCTCTGGTTGAAGCAGACATACGAATTTCCCTCCGCGCAAAACGCGGGGATCGAGCCTGCTGTGCGCGCCGAATACCTTATGGGATACGACGAGCGGCGGCAGGCGTGGGTGCGCTTTGGTGCCATGAGCAACGGCCAGTATTTCGCCATCCGGATGACCGAAACCGGCGACGGCGGCTGGTCGTGGAAATACGTTAGTTTCTTCAAAACCCAAACGACCGAATCCCCCGGCAGCGACGCGACGCTGACCAAGAAGTCGGATTCCGAGTATGCCGTTGACGGCCCCAGCTACGAGCAAAATGGCACGCGTGTCACCGAGCACCATGTCTGCAAGAAGCTATGAGCGCAGCCGCGAGCGGGAGCATCGCCAAAACGACAAGATGTCGCGGGCAGCACTCGAGCGTCAAGCAGAAGCGCTATTTCCCTTACCTTTCGTCCCCTCGCGCTTCGCAGGGCGAGCCTTTGGCGGCAGGGATAGCACATGGGGAAGCGCCAGTCGGATGCACGCCTGTACCGCGCGATCATGCAAAGCCGCATGATCGACGTAGATGCAGCAACCCCTTCGGCATTCGCATCAATCAATGCATAGACAGCTCAACAACCAGCGACGCATTTTCCGTTGCTGTCAAACTCCATTGCCTTGCCGCTGAGCGGAACATGGACCGGCACCTTG
>VBCZ01000191.1 GCA_005889025.1 Betaproteobacteria bacterium | reverse complement strand
GATCTACCGGCAGGAGCGCGTGGGCTATCGCGGTCGAACTTTCACGCTGCTCAAGTTCCGCAGCATGACTCGTGATGCCGAACGCGACGGTGTCGCATGCTGGGCAACGGTCGGCGATTCGCGAATCACCCGCTTCGGACGATTCATCCGCGAGACGCGCATCGACGAGCTTCCGCAGCTCATCAACGTGCTCAAAGGCGAGATGAGCCTGGTTGGACCGCGACCCGAGCGACCGAGCTTTGTCGCGGAGCTGACCAGGAAAATCCCCTTCTATGCCGTTCGACACTGCGTTCGCCCCGGGATCACCGGCTGGGCGCAAGTACGGTACAGCTACGGTGCGACGGTGGAGGAGTCGGTCAAAAAACTCGAGTACGATATCTACTACGTGAAGAACCACTCTCTCCTGCTCGACGTTGCCATCATGTTCAAGACTGTGCGCGTGGTCCTCCTCGGCGAAGGCGCGCGGTAGCTTCCGCAACGCGCGATGCGCAAAGACCTCTACCCGTTTTCAATCACTCCGCGCGATGCGGTCACGCATGCGCGCTCGACCCGAACGTTCCCCCTGGCGAGCGAGGAAATCGCTTCCGATCACGCTGCTCCGCCGGCGCTCGCAAACGAAGCCGGCGTTCTGCCCGCGAAACAGCCGCTCGGGTCCACTGATCCGATTGTTAGGGTGGACGCTGCGCAACGCTGAGCGCCGCAGCAGCGTCCTTAGGCGTTGTTTCGCTGCGCCATCTTCGCAAGCACAACGGCGAGCGCTGCGCTTCCGAGCGTGCGCACCAGCCCCGGGTGTTGCGCGTAGAACTGGCTCACCCTGTCGATGATTCCCGGATTGGCCTCTTCCGCCTTGGTTGCTATGTCCTGGACTTGCTCCGGCCTGATCGCGGCAGCCTGATCGGGAGTAATTTGCGGACCTGCGCCACCGCTGCGCGCAAACATGTCGCGAAGCGGGCCGCTGGCGATTGCCGCAAGGACGCCCGGGCCGAGCGAGCCGAGCATCTGATTGAGCATGCCGGCCCGTTGCTGCGGATCGGAGTTGCCGAACAGCTGCGCGACCATCTGCCCGAAAGGCGGCGTTTCGTCCGCGCGAAACGCGTCGGCCAACCCCTCGCTGAGAACGTGCGGTGGCGCGGATTGCGCCACCTGCTCGAAATGGCGCGGCGCCTCGGGCGGCGCCGTACCCGGCTGGTGATCAACATATTGGCTGAGGACATCCAGGAAGCTCATGGCGACTCCTTTTTATTTGCGTTTCGGATTACGGACCGTACATTTGCCGTCATGCGGCCGGAATTCTCAGCGATTGGCCAGGATATATCTTGTCCGGGTTGCTGAGCATCGGACGGTTCGCCTCGAAGATCTTGCCGTATTGATTGGCGTCGCCGTACATTTCCTTGGAAATTTTTGACAGCGTGTCGCCGCTCTTGACCGTATAGAACTTCGACTGCGGACCGCTTTGTTCCACGCTTATCTTGTCGTCGACGTGTGCCACGCTGGACACATTACCCGCGGCGAGGATGATCTTCTCCTTCGTGGCCTGGTCGGGGGCGACGCCGTAGACCGTCGCCGTCTCCGTCGCGCCGTCGTAGGTGACGGTCAGGCCCGTTGCGTTGAGCTTCTGCGACTTGATGTAGTTGAGAATCGCGTCGCCGGCCGCATCGTTGAGCGCCTTGGCCTTGTCGGTCGAAGGTGCATTCTGCGCGGCCTGCTGGGCCGGGCCCGAGGCGCCGCTGCGGCCGAACAGTTTCTCCCCCGCCTCTTTCATGAAATCAAAAATTGCCATGGCCGTTCTCCTTTCACGAGTGGTTGGATCGCTCGGGGCCAACTTGCCCGAGCGCCTAATGTCGCGCAGGCTTGCGTTGTCGCTTCGCGGTCTTCGATTTGCCGCGAGCGCCGGCGATGACTCCGACCACCGCAGCGCCGACAAAAATGCCGACCAGCGTCTTCGACGAGAATATGCCGTTGCGCAGCTCCGAGCGAAGAAGCAGGTTAGTTACGCGACGATCAGACGAAATGTTCCGGTTGCGCTCGACTGGGCACAATCGGCGCTTGTCTGAATCCTTTGTAGGACTGACACCTTAATGCCTCGGATCCCCTTTTTTGCGCGCGCAGCGCTTGCATGCTTGGTAGTTCCTTCACGCGGTGAAACGAACGCCTATTCGCTTCGGTCGTCCCGCAAGCTTCGCTCCGAATGGATTTCCACGGTTTTAGGTACGCTAATTGCGATACTAGAGGCTAAAGCACTCCAAGGCGACGCGATGGCGTGAACGCCATGCGCGCGGCGTCACTCGTTGACGTCAAGCGTCAAAGCGGCGCCATTTTCGAGATAAAGCATTTAAGAAAGCAACCATGAATCCGATGCTATCGCAAGCCGACAAAAGTGACGTGCCGCGCTCTTTGCGCAACAGCCGGTCGTCTACAACACCAGCGCGCGGCCGCGCGCGCTCGTCGAGCTAGAGGAACGAAATGCCGCTTGCGAGCAGCAGCATGAACGTTTTACGCTTGAAGCATCGCGATGCCCTCGTCCTGGGCATCGCCACGTTTCTCGGCGTCTTCGCGCTCGACCGGTTAACTTCCGATGAATTCTCGCTCACGGCTTTTTATCTGTTACCGGTGCTGTTGATCGGTTGGAATTGCGGACGGAGCTGGGGTCTGGCTTTCGCGATACTGTCGGTCGCTGCCCAATCGGGCCAGACGCCGCTCGATGCAAGCCACTACACCAAGGCGGTATATCTCTACATCGCCTATGCCAACGTGTTCCTAGAGTACGTAATCATGGTCGTGCTGATCGGAGTGCTGCGAACGATCTACGAGCAGGAGAGATTGCAGTCGATGTAGGCAAGGGGGTGGGATTCTGCCTTGCCTACATCGACTGCGATGACTTCAAACAGGTCAACGATAAGTTCGGACATGCCGAAGGCGACCGCCTGCTCCAGGCGATCGCCGGCGTTTCCGTCGAAACACTACGCCGAAGCGATACGATCGGCAGGCTCGGCGGCGACGAATTCGCGGTCATACTGCCCGAAACCGAGCAGCGCGACGCCTTGTTCGTGATCGATAAGCTCCAGCACAAGCTGCGCGCCATTACCCGTTTGCGACGCCGGCAGGTGAGCTTCAGCATCGGTGTCGCGGTTTTCCGGACCATACCCGGTTCGGCGACGCTGGCCATGGAATTCGCCGACCGCTTGATGTACGCGGCGAAAAAACAGGGTAAAGGCGTCACTGTGTGGAACGTCTTTGGGGACGCCAAGAGTGCCCCGGTGGTGTGGCACATCGGTGTGGCTGGCGCGCGTCCGGCCCAACGGGCATCCGGCGTCAGTCCGCTGAGCACGACTTAGCGCTGACGCAGGTTGCGACTACTTGGACGATTTTTGCGCCGGAAATCGAACGACGTTTTCGGGCGCGCCGCTCTGCCGGCTTAGACGCATCGATGCCAGCAGCTCGGTAAGGACAGTGGGATCGATCGGCTTGACGATGTGGTGGTCGAAGCCGGCGTTCCTCGAGCGCATGCGATGCTCGTCCTGGCCGTAGCCTGACACTGCGACCATCAACGGTCGGGAGGTGGCAGCCTCGCGACGAATGCGTTCCGCGACCTGGTAACCATCCATTCCCGGAAGACCGATGTCGAGAAGCACGGCATCAGGCTGCAATCGCTGAATGCTTTCCAGCGCACCCTTTCCGTCGTACGCAAGCTGGACGTCGTATCCGGCCATGCGAAGCAACACCGCCGTGCTGTCCGCGACGTCTCGATTGTCGTCGACGATAAGAACGCAAAAATGGGATGCGATCGCTTTGGCCATGCCGCTGCCCGCGCCGGCAGCCGTCGACGCAAGCGAGTCCGAGGCCGCGGCCGGCAGACGCACAGTGAACTCGCTTCCCTGATCTTTGCCTCCGCTGTATGCCGATACGCTCCCTCCCTGCATTTCGACGAGCCTTTTGACCAGTGTCAAGCCGATTCCCAGTCCACCCTGCGAGCGATCCAGGGTGCGATCGACCTGGGTGAAGAGGTCGAAGATGCTCGACAGCGATTCCTTGGGTATGCCTATGCCGGAATCGCGCACCCGGAAGATCACCTGGTCGCCCTCTTGCGTCGCGGTGAGCGAGATCTGGCCTTTCCGGTCGGTATATTTGGCGGCGTTGTTGATCAGGTTCGCCAGTATTTGTGCGAGCCGCGCAAAATCGGCGTTGACGCGAGTCGACTTGCGCGGCATCAAAAGCGTCAATGTGTGCTCGTGCTCGTCAACGAACGGGCGGCTGGTCTCCACCGCGGCGGAGACAACTTCCGTGACGTCGACCGATTCGATCTTGAGATCGATCTTGCCCTGGGTGATTCGCGACACGTCGAGGAGATCGTCGACGAGGCGCACGAGCTGCTTGAGTTGGCGGCTGATGACGTCCTTCGCCCAGGTCAGCTTCTCGGGCCCGGTATCGCCTTTTTGCAGCACGTGCATTGCGTTGGTGATCGGTGCAAGCGGATTGCGAAGCTCGTGCGAGAGCATCGCCAGGAACTCGTTCTTGCGCCGATCCTGCTCTTGCATCTTTCGATACAGCGATGCGTTGTCAAGCGCGACCTCGGCGCGGCTTGTGAGATCGGTGGCAACCGACAGCAAATCGGGATCGAATCCCCTTCCCGATGGACCCATGCCCAGCGACAACACGCCGAGGGTGCGTCCGCGGGCGAGCAAAGGCAACACGACCAGGGTGTCTATTTTCGTCCCGCGGGGAAGCTCGAGCCGCTCGCTGGTCGACGATCCGGCCAGCCGTCCCGGAGGCGCCGACGAACCCGCATCGAAGCAGGTTTCCCCCGCGCCGGTGCGCATCACCCGATCGACCGTCTGCCGCAGCCAGTCATTGTCGATCTGCGTCATGGTCTCCGTACACAGCCGCCGTTCGGGCGGCGGGCCTGCCCAGGCTAGCTCGGTGCCTTCATTGATGCCTTCCTCTCCCGGCAATGTGAGTGCGCAAACGTCGGAGATAAAAGGCACGACCAGCCGAAGCAGCTCGTATGTGGTGGCCTCGAAGTCGAGCGATCCGGACAGCGCAACACTCGCCCGCGCCAGAAATGCGGAGCGCTGCGTCGCGCGCTCCGCGGCGGCTCTTGCCGCACGCTCTTCGGCAAGCGAGATATGTTCCTCGGCCTGGCGTTTCGCCTGCTGCGCGAGGAGATAAAGATCAACGAAGACCTTGACTTTCGTGCGCAGTATCTCGGGCACCACCGGCGAGATCATGTAGTCTACCGCCCCCAACGAGTAGCCCTTGCTGGTGCGGACCTCATCGGTGTAATCGGCGGTGATGAAAATAATGGGGACATGCTTGGATTTGGCGCGGCTGCGTATGAGCGCCGCCGTCTCCAGGCCGTCAAGCCCCGGCATGTTGACGTCGAGCAGGATCACCGCGAAGTCCCGGCGCAGGACATGCTTCAGCGCTTCTTCGCCGGACGTCGCGGTGACGAGGTTCTGCCCCGACCACGAGGATGTTGGCCTTGCCGATACCGTCTAACATGGCGCAGTGCTCATTCGTGTGGACACTTACACCCTAACGCCGCAACCACGCGCGCAGCACTCCGATCATCAATCCGGTATCGACCGGCTTGGACAGATAGTCCCACGCCCCTGCCTCCAGGCATTTCTCACGATCGCCCTTCATCGCCTTGGCGGTGACCGCGATAATCGGCAGATCCCTGCATGCTCTTATCTTGCGAATCTCGCGGATGGTATCGATGCCGTCCTGCTCCGGCATCATGATGTCGATCAGCAGGACATCGATGTCAGGCTGCGTCTGTAGATATCGAACGGCGTCGCGGCCGTTGTCGTGCGAAACGACGATCATGCTCTGATCCTCGAGCAGCGATGACAGCGCGAAAATGTTTCGTATGTCGTCGTCGACGATCATCACCCGCTTATCCTTGAGCACGTCGATCGAATCGTGCAATCCGCGCATCACTGCGCGATGGGTCTCGGGGATCTTCGCCGGGTCGCGATGAAGGAAGAAACTGGCCTGATCGAGCAGGCGCTCGGGCGAGCGAACGTCGCGCACAATCGCGTTTCTGGCGAGGTTGCGCCATCCGTTCAGCGCATGGGTTCCCTTGGCGGCGCCGTAAACAATGATCGGCAGGCGAGGTCGGCGTCGAGCACTAAACAATCGGCGCCACTGCGGGCGATCATCTCCCGTGCGCCCTTTCGGTCTCCTACGGTGAAGATGCGGAGATCGTCAGCGGCGAGATACCGGGCCAGCTGGTCACGGGTGGCCGCGTCCGCCGAGGCAATCAACACGTTCTTTTCCGAGCGTTGGATCAACCGGTTGAGGTTGTCGAGAAGGCCGTCGAGCACCTCCTTGCTCTGTATCGGCTTGGACACGAACGCATACGCACCGGCACTCAGGGCCTGTTCGCGGGATTCGTCGGTGGAAATGACCGCGACAGGGATATGTCGCGTCGCTGCGTCGTTCTTGATGCGATGGAGTACCCGCCATCCATTGATGTCCGGTAGGAAAAGATCGAGCGTCATCGCCGCCGGCTTGAACTGCATCGCGAGCGCGAGCGCCCTGACGCCCTGCGATGTCACGATGCCCTTGAATCCCTTTTCACGAGCAACATCGAGAAGAAACCGCGCGAAAGCGACATCATTTTCGACGATGAGGATCACATTTTCGTCCAGGCCGATCGCGTCTCGATCATCTCCCACTTCGTTGAACAGCGGTCCCGGCGAGGGCAGCGATTCCTCCCGCGCGCCGACTGGTACCGAAGACTCGACGGCGGCGCTCCCGCCCTTGTCCGGAAAGATATCGCCGCCGGAAGGCGACGGCCTGGCGTAGATTTCGAGTGCCGTCCGCGCTCCCGCGCTCTTTCGCGTCGAGCGCGGCGAGGTGTAGATCTGCGGCAAATACAGCGTGAACGTACTGCCGACGCGCGGCGCGCTGACCAGGCGGATCTCACCGGCGAGCAGTCGTGCCAGCTCGCGGCTGATCGCCAATCCCAGGCCCGTCCCGCCGTACTTGCGATTGGTGCTGCCGTCAGCTTGCTGAAATGCCTCGAAAATGATCTGCTGCTTTTCCGGGGAAATCCCGATGCCGGTGTCCATCACCGAGAAGGCGATGACGTCCGATGCGCGATTCAAATTCTCGTTGTCCGGGTTCCAGCCGCTCTTGACCGAATCGATAGCCAGCGTGACGTGACCCTCTTGCGTGAACTTGAACGAGTTCGACAGGAGATTCTTGAGCACTTGCTGCAGACGTTTGACGTCGGCAAACATCGTCTTCGGCAACTGGGGATCCAGGCGTATGTAGAAGTCGACGTTCTTCACTTCCGCGACGTGCCGGAAAGTGCGCTCGACGTAACGCCGCAAGTCCTCGAGCGATAGATCGCTCGGGTCGACCACGACGGTGCCCGACTCGATCTTCGACAGATCGAGAATGTCGTTGATGAGCATGAGCAGGTCGTTCCCGGAAGCATGGATCGTTTTGGCGAACTCGACCTGCCTTGCCGAGAGATTGCCCTCGGCGTTCCTGCATAGCTGGTCGGACAGGATCAGCAAGCTGTTGAGCGGCGTTCGCAGCTCGTGCGACATGTTGGCGAGGAATTCCGACTTGTACTTCGAGGTAAGCGCAAGCTGGTCCGCCTTTTCCTCGAGCGCCTTGCGCGCCTGCTCGACTTCCTGGTTCTTGCGTTCGACTTCCTGGTTCTGGTGCGCGAGCAATCCCGCCTTGTCCTCCAGCTCCTGGTTGGTCTGCTGCAGCTCCTGCTGCCGGCTTTGCAGCTCTTGCGCAAGCGACTGCGACTGCTTCAGGAGGTCCTCGGTGCGCGTATTAGCCTCGATGGTGTTGATCACGATGCCGATGCTTTCCGTCAGCTGATCGAGGAACGCCTCGTGGGTCGGGCTGAAGCGCTCGAACGACGCGAGCTCCAGCACGCCGCGGACCTGTCCTTCGAAAATCACCGGCAGCACCAGAATGTTCTGCGGCGGCGCCGCGCCCAGGCCCGAGAAGATCTTGATGTAGTCGAGAGGGACGTTGGACAGCAGGATCTTTTCCTTCTCGGCGGCGCACTGCCCGACCAGGCCTTCACCGACATCCAGCCTGCTGCCGAGCGCGCTTTGTCCCTTGCCTCCGTAGCTTGCGAGCAGCGTAAGCCCTGGATGCGAGCCGCTCGAATCGAGCACGTAAAACAGCGCGTGCTGCGCGCTGACCACGGGCGCCAGCTCGGCCAGAATCAATCGACCGACGGTGTTCAAATCCTTTTGTCCCTGCAACATCCGGCTGAACTTGGCGAGATTGGTCTTCAGCCAGTCCTGCTCGGTGTTCTTCCGCGTCGTGTCGCGCAGGTTGCGAATCATCTCGTTTGTCGTGTCCTTGAGCGCGGCCACTTCGCCGCGAGCCTCGACCGTGATCGAACGCGTCAGGTCGCCTTGCGTCACCGCGGTCGCGACTTCGGCGATCGCTCGCACCTGGGTCGTCAGATTCGCAGCGAGCTGGTTGACGTTTTCGGTCAGACCTTTCCACGTTCCCGATGCACCCGGCACCTTTGCCTGGCCGCCGAGCTTGCCTTCGACGCCCACCTCGCGCGCCACGGTCGTCACCTGGTCGGCGAATGTCGCCAGCGTATCGATCATGCTGTTGATGGTGTCGGTCAAAGCCGCAATCTCGCCCTTGGCCGCGACGGTGAGTTTTTGCTCGAGATTGCCGTTCGCCACAGCGGTCACGACCTTGGCAATGCCGCGTACCTGACTGGTCAAGTTCCCGGCCATGAAGTTCACGCTATCGGTCAGGTCCTTCCACGTTCCGGCGACGCCGCGCACGTCCGCCTGTCCGCCGAGAATGCCCTCGCACGCGGGTGACTTCAGACGCAAACGAGCGAAGCTGATCGACCATCGTGTTGATGGTGTTCTTGAGCTCGAGGATCTCGCCCTTGACGTCCACCGTGATCTTCTTCGACAAGTCGCCGGTCGCGACTGCAGTCGTCACATCGGCGATGTTGCGCACCTGACCCGTGAGGTTCGACGCCATCGAGTTCACGCTGTCGGTGAGGTCTTTCCATGTGCCCGCGACACCCTGCACATCGGCCTGTCCGCCCAATTTCCCTTCGGTTCCGACCTCGCGCGCAACGCGCGTCACTTCCGCCGCAAACGACCGGAGCTGGTCCACCATGGTGTTTATGGTGTTCTTGAGCTCGAGAATCTCGCCCTTGACGTCTACCGTGATCTTCTTCGACAAGTCGCCGGTCGCAACTGCGGTTGTCACCTCGGCGATGTTTCGCACCTGCGCCGTCAAGTTCGACGCCATCGAGTTCACGCTCTCGGTCAAATCCTTCCACGTGCCGGCGACACCCTGCACGTTGGCTTGTCCGCCGAGGCGTCCTTCGGTTCCCACCTCCCGCGCTACCCGTGTGACTTCTGACGCGAACGAACCAAGCTGGTCCACCATGGTGTTGATCGTGGCTTTGAGCTCGAGAATTTCTCCCTTCACGTCAACCGTGATCTTCTTCGACAGATCGCCGCTTGCCACCGCCTTGGTCACGTCGGCGATATTGCGCACCTGACCTGTCAGGTTGGACGCCATGAAGTTAACGCTGTCGGTCAGGTCCTTCCACGTTCCGGCGACGCCGCGCACGTCCGCCTGTCCACTGAGTATGCCCTCGGCGCAAACGAGCGAAGCTGATCGACCATCGTGTTGATGGTGTTCTTGAGCTCGAGGATCTCGCCCTTGACGTCCACCGTGATCTTCTTCGACAAGTCGCCGGTCGCGACTGCAGTCGTCACATCGGCGATGTTGCGCACCTGGGCGGTCAGGTTCGACGCCATGGAGTTCACGCTTTCGGTGAGGTCCTTCCAAGTTCCCGCGACACCCTTCACCTTGGCCTGTCCGCCCAATTTCCCTTCGGTTCCGACCTCGCGCGCAACGCGCGTCACTTCGGCGGCAAACGATCCGAGCTGATCGACCATCTTGTTCACCGTTTTCGCGGTGCGCAGAAACTCGCCCTGCAGCGGCACTCCGTCGACTTCGAGCGCCATGGTCTGCGACAGATCACCCTGCGCGACGGCGCCGATGACGCGCGCGGTTTCGCTGGTCGGATGCACCAAGTCGTCTATGAGCAGATTGACGGCATCGATGGAGTCTCGCCAGAAACCCGTGACATCGCCGACCGTGCCGCGCTTGCCGAGCTTGCCTTCCTTGCCGACGACTTTTGACAGCCGTTCGAGCTCTTGCGCCATGCGCTGGTTGCGGTCGACCACTTCGTTGAAGACGTCGGCGATGCGGCCGGCAACTCCGGTCCATTCCACCGGCAGGCGGACCTCGGTGTCTCCCCGCTTGAGCGCGTTGAGCGCGCCAAGGATTTCCGTCATCTCATCCGATGGGGCGACGGAGCGTTCGACAACTTGCATGACGGCCTCCAATGCAGACGTACTTGTTTCACGTCCGCTGCTAAGACGAGAAATTATGCATCAGAATTTCTGCGCGCGATGATCGAAAAAACTCGACGCTATATAGTTGACGTATTCGGTGTTTGTAAATATTACAAGACGCGCTGAAGTCGTGACACACAATCATCATTCTGCACCATTCCTTGTTTGCCTCGATGCGGTGGGTGGCATAATCGATTTTCAACCGGACGCTCGTTTCCGCGGCGCCGAAAAAGCCCGGCGGGGACAGCAACTGCAGGATCCGAACGTCAATCGCATGGACCGACATCGACAACGACGGCTCGCCTGCCGACTTCGCCCTTTCGGTTGCAAACCGGAGCGCGGATCGGTTCGCGAGCGCACGTGACGACGACGGTACCCGGGCGGGAGCCGCCGCGCAAGACGCACGGGCCGGTTCCGCTACCGATAGGCATCGCGTTTGCGATCGCGTTGCTGGCGATCATCCTCGACGCCGTGCTGGTGCATCGTCTTGTTCTGGAGACAAGGCAGCTGGCCGAAGGTGTGCGGCGCACGCGCGTGGCAACCGCACGTCTGCTTGCAGTGCAGCAACTTCTGGTCGATGCCGAAACCGGACAGCGCGGATACCTGCTCACCGGCCGCGACGATTATCTTGCGCCGTACAACAGCGCTATCGAGCGCCTGCAGACGGCGTCGGCCGAGCTCCAGCAGAGCTTCGACTTGACCGAGCGCGATCGTGCCGACTATCAAACCCTGGCGAGGCTCGCGCAGGCCAAGCAGGACGAGCTTGCCCGCAGCATCGCTCTATACAAGGCGTCGGGTCCGCAGGCTGCGCTCGCGCTCGTCACCAACGACACCGGCAGAGAAACCATGGAGGCAATCCGTGCGCTTGTACAGATGCGCGTGAATGAGCTCGAGCCCGACGTCGAGGCGCGCCGCGTCGCGCTGTTTCGCTCCGTGGAGCGGGCCGCCGTTTTTACAACTGTGACAGGGTTTGTCTCGGCGATCGTCCTCTTGGGTTTGGGCGTGCTCGTGCTCAGGCATTTCAGCCGCGCGCATGCCAAGGAGACGCAGCTCGAGGAAACCGCCGAAGCGCGTGCAAGCCAACTCGGCGAGTTGTCCAGACACCTGCTCACGGTGCGCGAGGAGGAGCGCGCCCGCATCGCGCATGAGCTGCACGACGAGCTTGGAAGCAGTCTGACCTTGCTGTCGCAGGACATTGCCCGGCTTCGGAGAACAGCTCTGGAAGGAAAGACCGCGCCGATCGAACTGATCGAAGGGATGCACGAAGTCGTGCAAGCCTCGGTGCAACAGCAGCGGCGCCTGGTGCATTCGCTTCGTCCGACGGTGCTGGATTCGCTCGGCTTGCGCGCCGCGATCGAGTCGCTCGCTCAGGAGTTTTCAAAGCACGCCGGCATCCCGTGCCGGTGCACGATGGATGCGTCGGTCGACAAGGTCGATGAGGAGCGGGCGATTTCACTCTATCGCATCGTCCAGGAATCGCTGACCAACATTGCCAGGCATGCCGGTGCGACAGGTGCCGAGATCACGGCGCGCGTCGCCGGTGACATGCTGACGCTCTCGGTGAGCGACGACGGAAGAGGCATTGTCAACGTGTCGGATCGCTCGCGCGCCTCTATGGGCATGATAGGAATGCGGGAGCGTGCGCGTTACCTCGGTGGCAGTCTCACGGTCGGATCGCGACGCGACGGCAAAGGCACCGTGGTCGAGCTGCGTATACCGGCGAATACGGCTACCGGCCTCGCCTCGGGATAAACCCTCGTATCGCCCCCTTTCGCGACAGTCGGAACAATAACGTTACGTCTTCAGCTGCGGCTCGAATCGCCCGTCGATGGCCGTCCAACCCGCGTCGGCGAATATCGTCGTGCCGGTCAGATAGCTGCTCGCGTCGGACGCCAAAAACATGATCGGCCCGGCCATCTCCTCCGGCTCGGCCCACCGGCCGAGCGCGGTGCGCTTCGCATACGCCTCATTCCAGACCGGATTGCTGGTGATGGGCTGCGTCAGGGGCGTCGCCACGATCCCCGGCGCGAGCGCATTGACGCGCACACCGTGGGGACCGAGCTCGACCGCGAGGCCCCGGGTGAGCTGCGCGATCGCGGCCTTGGTCGACGCGTAGATGCTCTGACCGGGCTCGACATTCAACGCGCGAATCGATGACATCAGAACCATGCTCCCGCGTTTGCGCTCCATCATCGGACGCGCGCAGACACGCGCAACGCGGAATGTTCCCTTGAGGTTGAGCTCGACGACCCGATCGAACTCCTCTTCGGAATAGTCGAGGAGGCGCTTGCGCAGGTTCACGGCGGGCGTGGTCAGCGCGAAATCGAGCTTTCCATGCTGCCGCATGACGTTTGCGATCATTGTCTCGACGCTCGCCGTGTCCCGAACGTCGACATGAAGCGCGGTTGCGGCGCCGCCCGCGGCGCGAATGCGCTCGGCAACGCCGTGCGCGTCGGGCTCGACCACGTCGGCGACGATGAGCTTCGCGCCCAGCGCGGCCAGTCCCTCGGCGCCCGCCTGCCCGATGCCCGAGCCCCCTCCGACGACAAGCGCGACCCGGTCCGAGAGATCGAACAGCTTGGCGTAATCGATGGTCTTAGCCGGGTTCATGGTGGCAGCCTTTAGTATATGGCCAAACTTGCAGCGTGCTTGTGCGTCAGGCTTGCATAGCCGGCAACATGGATCGCGCACCAGGTGTGAAGGCAGGGAGGGCGGCCAATTCGAGCGCCGTCGCTCGCGGGCCTCTTTCATGCTTGAGTTGAACCGCGATATCGCGGAAACTCGATTAGGAGTGTGAAGCGCATGCGTGGAATCCCACCGTACCTGTCGCTGCTCAAGCAGGCCGCCGCGGCATGGTCGAACGATCGCGCAGCCAGCATGGGCGCGGCGCTGGCCTTTTACAGCGCTTTTTCGCTGGCACCGCTGCTGATCATCGTGATCGCCGTGGCGGGAATGATCTTCGGGGTTGACGCGGCGAGAGGCGCAGTCAGTGCGCAGCTCGGCGCCCTGCTCGGCCCGGTCGGTGCCGACGCTCTGGAGAAGTTACTGGTGGCGGCCTCCACCGAGGGCTCCGGCGTGGTCGCGACGGTCATCGGGGTGGCCGTGCTGCTGGTCGGCGCGACGACGGTGCTGGTCGAGCTTCAGGACGATCTCGACCGTATCTGGGAAGCGCCGCCGCGCAAAGAGAGCGGGTTGAAGTCGATGTTGCGCGCGAGGCTGCTTTCGGTCGGCCTTATCCTCGGTATCGGATTTCTGCTGGTCGTGTCGCTCGTCGTCGGAAGCACCCTGGCGGCGCTCGCGCATCAATGGCGCATCTCGGTATCCAATGCCCGAACGCTCTTCGTGCTCGATTTTGCGCTCTCGATCGTCGTCTTCACCGTCCTCTTTGCGATCCTTTTCAAGTGGCTGCCCTATGTGAAGATCGCGTGGCGCGACGTCTGGGCTGGCGCACTCTTGACCGCCGTGCTGTTCAACGCAGGTCGTCTCGCGATCGGCTGGTACCTGGGGAGCAGCGCGACGGCGTCAACCTACGCCGCGGCCGGATCGTTCGTG
>VBCZ01000192.1 GCA_005889025.1 Betaproteobacteria bacterium | reverse complement strand
GGAGACGGGAATGTCGATCGCGTTGATGCGCTCGCGCAGCCGCTCGGCCTCGGCCATCGCGCCCGCCAGCGCGGTGTGCCGCAGAATCTGGACGAACTCCTCGCCGCCGTAGCGTCCAAAGACATCGGTCGCGCGCAGCCCGCCCTGCACGCCCTGCGCGAAGGCTCGGAGGACCTTGTCGCCGGTCAAGTGATCGAACTCGTCGTTGTAGCGCTTGAAGAAGTCGAGGTCGATCACGCAAATCGAGAGCGGCTCGCCCGCAGCATCGGCCCGCTGTTTCGACTCTTCCATGGCGACGATCATGGCGCGACGGTTGTAGACTCCGGTCAGATCGTCGTGGCGCGCCTTTTCCTCGATATCTTCCAGCTTGACGCTCACTTCGTCGAAGCCGCGCTGGAGCTGCTTCACATGTCCGCCGATGAACAGGAACCACGGGAACGTCACGGCCATCACACCGAACTGAAGCATGTCCAGCCGCAGCATTCCGGCATCGTGGTTGCCGGCATAGCGGAGCCAGACCACCAGCGCAAAGTAGAGCAGTGAGATCGACCCGAGCACGGCGAGCTTCATCCCGCTGAGGCGGAGCATGCCGAACATCAGCGCGACGAAAAAGAAGGCGGTGAAGACAATTCGCGTATCCGGAGCGCGATAGAGGACGTACAGCATCGTGAAGATGGCCGCAAGAAGCTGCCATGCGGTCAGGCTCGGGTCCGCAAACCGCAGATTGAGCCCCAATCGGAAGAGACCGAAAAAAACGAGGATGAACCCTGTGGAGATCGCGCAGGCCTCGACAAACGTCTCGTGGTCGACCTTATCCTGCGTGTAGAAGACGGCGAGCACCCCCACGTACAGCACCGAGAATGCGCTGGCGAACAGGAACCGGCGCAAGCGCAGCTCTTGCTTGAACTCGTCCCGTGTCGGCGACGGAATATCGAGAACCGGATCAGACATCGCAACCCCGAATGTTTTGCGCGTGGCGCCTTCGGTAATCGGGTGAAGTGATGGATCGGCCGATATCAATGGCGCTGGAGCGCTCCTTCGATGGTAATCGCGCTTGACCTTAACAGAACCAGGTTGAATTGCCACATGCCGGGATCTGCGTGCAAATCTCGGAATGGTGTTTCCTGATTCGCATAACCATCACAGGGTAACACCTCGCGCTGTCATGTACATGGCCGCGCATCGTGCTGACCGGGACGTTAATCGGCCGCGGGGCGCGCGAAGTTGGTGCGCTGCGGCAATGCGCTCATGAGAGCGCGACTCCAGCGCCGACGTCCAAAGGTTCGTCTCGGAATTTCGTTGCGGACGACGCCGAATCAGGTCGTCAAACACGCTTGCGCGAATGGCAAAACGCGCCTATTTCCTAATCTTCCTTCGCCACGAACCCAAGCGCCTGATGCGCGGTGCGCAATGGGTGCCGCTGCTTGAAACGCACGGCAAGGAGCCGGTTCACGGCCGCCAGCGTCGAGCTCCGCGCGCCGGCGGGCAATCCTGCCGCAACCTCGTCGCGCACTGCGCTCCAGGTTTTCAGCCAGTGCGCGGGGAAGATCGGCAGTCCGATACCATGATCGACGATAGTGGCGACCGCGCGCTCGTGAAATGCCGCCTCGTCGCCGACGGCCCATTCCCGGATCGCGGTCTGCGCCGCCATGTTCGGGTCCAGATACTTGCTGTTGCGGCCCACGAACAACGCGAGCTGCAGCAGGCCCTGCGGCCACAAACGAGGCTGGCGTGCGCATTGCTCGCGCAGCGCATGGCCGAAAGTGAGGGCATGGGTGAAATCCAGCCATCCGACGTTGTCGGCGATACTATTGTCCGTGCGCAGTGCGTGCCGTTCATCAAAGCGCAGCAAGTGTCTCGCGGATGCTTCCATCAACGCGAAATAAACATCGAGCGGCGGGTAGCCCGCGGCAGCCACGGTGGCGTCGAGCACCTCGCGCACCGATTGGCCTTCGAACGCATCGGGGCCGGGCGGCGTGCCCGATCCATTGACTGCTCGTGCGCTCGCGGTCGGTTCGTGCTGAGCTTGTCGAAGCAGGGACGTCGTCACGCCTCGCTCAAGGCGAACGGGTGGTTGTGTGCGGTCGGACCACGACGCCAATGCATCGGCATAGTGGCGAAAGTCGGGAAGCAGGTCCTCGCGCGTGGCGAGAATCAGCGACCGCAGCCATGCGAACAGCAGCGGTTTTTCCACCTCGGTACCCAATCGCTCGATCAGCCGCCGCACATGCGAGAGATAAATCAGCGTATGGCCGAAATCGTTGTAATGCGCCAGAGCGGCTGCGGCCATCGCCGGTTCGAGATCGACAAGATGCAGTCCCTGGGCAAACGCTCCGTTGAGCAATGCGGCCGCGGCGTCTTCGTCCTGTGCCTCGACCGCTGCGGCGAAGTCCTCGGCATTCCAGGGCGTGCGCCCGGCGGTGAACGGATGGACCGGCTCGCGCATCGTGTCGTACGCGATATAAGCGAGCGCTTCGGTGGCGCAGGCGAGACGCTGTGTTTCGTCGGCGAGCGTATCGCGCAGAGAGAGCCACGCATCGGCCGCCGCGTAG
>VBCZ01000188.1 GCA_005889025.1 Betaproteobacteria bacterium | reverse complement strand
AGCAGGACGTGATGCTGATCTGCCCCGTGTTCTGGAAAGGCGAGCTCTTCTGCTGGGTGACCAATTGCCTGCACCAGTACGACTTGGGCGGCATCACGCCCTCGTCATTTTGCGGCTCGGCAAAAGACGCGTTCGAGGAAGGCATCTGCATTCCGCCGGTGAAGATCGTGGAAGGCAACCAGATCAGGCGCGACATCGAGGAGCTCTACCTGCGCTCCTCGCGCAAGCCGGAAGCGGTAGCGCTCGATTTTCGCGCTCAGCTCGCGGGTAATATCACCGCCCGCGATCGGGTCCTGGCGCTGATCCGGCGCTACGGACCGGAGGTGGTCAAGGGGGTGATGAAACGCATCATCGACAACGCCGAAGTCGCGTTCCTGAAAAAGCTCAAGCGTCTGCCCGACGGTGTCTGGCGCGAGCGCTCGTATGTCGAGTGCTGCCGTCCGGGCGACCGCGGCACCTATCGCGTTATGCTGACTCTACGCAAGAAAGGGTCGAAGCTCTTCTTCGAGAACGAAGGCACTGCGCCGCAGAACGGCGCGATGAACGCCACCTATTCCGGCTGGCGCGGCTCGATCATGGTGGCGCTCAACCAGCTATTGTGTTGGGACCAATACTTCTGCATCGGCGGAGCGTTGCGACATGTCGAGTTCGATCCGACCCCGGGAACGTTCAATTGCGCGAATTTCCCCGCGTCGGTGTCCACTGCGCCTATCCAGGCGATGGAGATATCGCTCTATCCTGCCTACAACGTGCTTTCGAAGATGATCCACAGCGACGCGGAAATGCGCAAGGACATCATGTGCATCGGCGGCACCAGCCAATGGCCGGCGACGATCTTCCGCGGTACCGACCAGTGGGGCGAACCATACGGCTACCTGCTCGTCGATCCGATAGGCGGTGCGATCGGCGCTTTTGCCACCGGCGACGGAATCTCGACCGGTGGGCAATCCCGCACACCGATCTGCAAACTGCCCAACGTCGAGCACACGGAACAGACGTTCCCGCTGCTGTTTCTGTATCGCAAGGAAGTAATCGATTCCGGGGGCGCGGGGCGGTATCGCGGCGGGCTCTCCGCAGAATCCTGCTTCATCGCCCACCGCACCGACGCGATCACCCAGGACACGCTCTCCTCGGGTAACGCGATCCCGACATCACCGGGAATGATGGGGGGCTACCCTGCGACCACCAATGCCTACAAGTTCAAGCAAGGCACCGATATTCTCAAGCGCATGGCGGCGCGCGAGATGCCCGCCGACATCGCCGACGTGAAAGGCGAGGACATTACGTTGCACTTGCGCCAGGAGAACTTTCTGCAGCAGCCCCGCGACGTTTACGCGGTCGTCTGGTCCGCGGGGGGCGGTTTCGGTGATCCCCTTGAGCGCGACCCTTCGCGCGTGCGCGAAGATGTGATCGATAGTCGCTCGGTGTCGATCGCGGCGGCACGCGAAATATACGGTGTCGCGATCACCGCCGACGGAGTGGTGGATGCGACGGCCACACGCATGCTACGCATCAGCCGGCGCGAAGCGAACCGCAAAAAAGATGGCCAAGTTGCGCGCCTCGGCGGCGCGGTGCTCGCGTGCCTGACGGACAGCCTCGACCTGCGCCGCGAACAGGATGGCGTCCACGCCGCCTGCTGCCGATGCGCCGCGGACCTGGGGCTCGCGCGCGGCAACTACAAGGACCTGTGCATGCGGCGCGATACCGACATCGGAGCCGCCAACCCGAACATCGGCGATTACAGGCGTTACATAGACGATCGCCCGATGTTCAGGCAATTCTTCTGCCCGGGCTGCGGAGCGTTGATCGAAAACGAAGTCGCGCGCGAGAACGATCCGATCTTGCACGACATCGAGCTTCACGTTCGTTAAAGGGGTTGCAATTAAACATTTCGGGCTTAACCCACTTTGTTTGTCGTCCCCGCGCAAGCGGGGACCCAGTGGCGTTCGCCAAAGACGCTGGATTCCCTCCCCGCTTTCGCGGGGACTAAAGGCCGCGGGAATGACGATCAGATGACTGCACCTCGCACACCGCGCGATCGCGTTCCGTATTCGGCGATCGTCGATCGGCCGGCGCTGGTTCTTCCGGACGACGCGCGCATGGTCGTGTGGACTATCGTCAACGTCGAGGACTGGGGTATCGAGCGGCCGATGCCGCGCACCGTGCTGTCGCCGCCCATGGGCCAGCCGCTCTCACCCGACCTGCCGAACTGGGCCTGGCACGAGTATGGAATGCGCGTAGGTTTCTGGCGGCTGCTCGAATGCATGCAGAAACTCGGTGTGACGCCTACGCTCGCGATCAACGGCATCGTGTGTCGCAACTATCCGCGCATCGCGCAGGCGGCGAAGGACGCGGGCTGGGAATTCATGGGCCACGGCTGGCTACAGCAGCCGACGCATCAGGTCGAGGACCAACGCGCGGCGATCCGCGAGACCGTGGACGCGATTCGCGGCTTCACCGGCAGGCCGCCGCGCGGCTGGGAAAGCCCCGGTTTGACCGAGACCTACGACACTATCGACTACCTTGCGGAAGCGGGCATTGAATACGTCGCCGACTGGGTGCTCGACGACCAGCCGGTCTACATCGCGACCGCGCACGGCCCGTTGCTCTCCGTTCCCTACACCGTCGAGATCAACGACATCGCGATGATGGTCGTTCAACATCACTCGGGCCAGGAGATGCTGCGCCGCGGCAGCGCCCAATTCGATCGCTTGTACGAGGAAAGCGCAGTGTCGCGCCGGGTCATGGCGATCAGCGTGCACCCTTATGTGTCCGGGGTTCCGCATCGCATAGCCTACCTCGAGCAACTCTATCGGCACGTCCTGGCCAAACCCGGGGTGTTGCACTGGACCGGCGAGCAGATTCTGGATTGGTATCGCGCCCAAGTACCGCCGCATACGATGGGCGAAAGCGAGCGCCGAAGTTGATTGACAGTGCGGAAACCGCTGTGTAAGCATCACCTACAACCATAAGGAGGAGACAAAAATGAGCAAGTTCGCGAGGTGGTTCTCGGGTGCGTTTCTCGCGATCGCGCTCGCCTTCTCGGCGTACGCGCAACAGCCGTTGAAAATCGGTTTCGGGATGAGCCTCACCGGTCCGCTTGCCGGCAACGGCAAGGCGGCGCTGATCTCGATGCAAATCTGGGCCGAGGACGTCAACGCCAAGGGCGGGATTCTCGGTCGCAAGGTTGAGCTCGTCTATTACGACGACCAGACCAACCCCTCGACGGTGCCGAGCATCTACAACAAACTGCTCGACGTCGACAAGGTGGATCTGCTGGTGTCGGGCTACGGCACGAACGTGATCGCGCCCGCGATGCCGATCGTGATGCAGCGGAACATGGCTTTCATGGGCCTGTTCGGCCTCAACGTCAATTCGAAGTTCAATTACGACCGCTACTTCCAGATCATGCCGGCCGGGCCCGAGCCGGCGATCGGCTGGACGCAGGGCTTCTTCGATACCGCCATGAGCCTTACACCGAAGCCACAGACGATCGCGCTGGTGGGCGCCGACGCCGAGTATCCGGCACTGGCGCTGGAAGGGGCGCGCGCGCAGGTTAAACGGACGGGGCTGAAAGTGGTCTACGACAAGACCTATCCGCCCAACGCCGTCGACTTCTCGCCGATCGTGCGCGCAATCCAGGCGACCAATCCCGATCT
>VBCZ01000187.1:2921-3111 GCA_005889025.1 Betaproteobacteria bacterium | reverse complement strand
CGAGCAGGCGATGCAAGCACTGGGCTTGGAGGCTCATCGATATGGCGAAGCGCGCCGCACGCCGGCGAACACGGCTGCTTATATCGAGCTTCACATCGAGCAGGGTCCCGTACTGGAACAGAAGAGCACGGATATCGGTGTCGTCGAAGGAATCGTTGGCATCTTGGTAACGGAATACGAGTTCGTCGGC
>VBCZ01000187.1:1702-2887 GCA_005889025.1 Betaproteobacteria bacterium | reverse complement strand
GAGCGAAAGCCCGGCGACCCACGCTTCACGTTCGGCGCTGTGGAAGCGCTGCCTGGCGTTTCGAACGTAGTTCCGAGGTCGGCTCGCCTGATTCAGGAAATTCGTAGCCTTTCTCGTGAGTCGATCGAAGCACTTTTCGCTTCGTCTGAAGATCTAGCGAGAAAGATTTCGCAGCGGGAAGGCATCGAGCTCAAGATCCGACGGCTCAGTTATAACGCGCCGAGTCCTTTGTCAGAACGCGTGATGAGCGCCATTGAGCAGAGCTGCTCTCAGCTGGGTGTTTCGTCCATGCGCATGCCCTCAGGCGCAGGCCACGACGCCCAGTCGCTCGCGCCGCATTGTGATGCCGGTATGATTTTCGTACCCAGCTGGCGCGGAGCGAGCCACCGACCCGACGAAGCAACGGACGAAGCCGCCTTGGAGATCGGCGCCAACGTTTTGCTCGGCACGATCCGCAGGTTTGTCCAGTGACCTTGCAAGAGTTTGCAGTGAACACAATATTCCGAGGCGGATAATGAAAGACTATTATGGCTGGCGGGCACGGATCGGGCTCATCTATATGGCGTCCAGCACGGTCATGGAACCGGAGTTATATGCCATGGCGCCCGAAGGCGTTTCGATCCACACCGACCGAATCATTCTTCCCGCACCGACAATCGAAGGACTCGAGCGAATGATGGAGGGAGCAGAGATACGTCGATGTGCATCGTTTCTCGCTGAAGCGCCGCTCCACGTGATCATGTTCGGTGGTACAAGTGCGACGTTTCTCCATGGCATCGGATGGGACCGAAAGGTTATCGAGCAAATGGCGGCCGTGACACACGGCATTCCTTGCTCAACGAGCTCATCTGCGGTACTTAACGCGTTGAGGGTTTTGGCGGCAACCAAGATTTCGATCGTGACTCCATATCTCGACGTAATCACTGCGCGAGCCCGGGTCTTCCTGGCGCAGCATGGATTTACCGTGGTTAGCACGAACGGTCTCAATATTGACACTGACCATGAAATAGGTGCCGTGCCGCTTGAACGGGTATACGACTTCGCCAAACGCAGTTGTCATCCAAACGCCGAAGCCTTGTTCCTAAGCTGCACAAATTGGCGCACGGTGGGCGCGATTGCTGCTCTTGAGGCTGATCTCGGCGTACCCGTGGTTAGCGCAATCCAGGCCTCGTTCTGGGAATGTCT
>VBCZ01000187.1:0-1626 GCA_005889025.1 Betaproteobacteria bacterium | reverse complement strand
TGTACAACCGGAGGCAGCGTTATGAAGCTTATTGCGAAATGCGTTCGGCAGTCACTGCTTGGCTTCGTTGTGGTAGGCGTATTGCTGCCCTGCGTACCGGCGGCGCAGAACCTTAGCTTGCGCGCCGCAACCGAAACTGCAAAGGGTGAAGAAACAGCACTCCTAATCGAGTATCTCAAGGAGAGTGTCGAACGTTTGAGCAACGGTACCATAAAGATCAGCGATTTCTATGGAGGTACGTTGGGCAACCAGCGCCAACTCCAGGAACAGGTGCAGCTCGGCACGATAGAGATTATTTCAACCGGCTCTGACATGCCGGAGCTCAACCCCAGATATGCCACCTTCGATTTGCCGTTCCTGTTCAAGGACCGGGATCACGCGTTTCGTGTTACCGACGGAGAAATCGGCAAATCACTGAGTGAGTCGACTCTAAAGACTAAGGGTGTGCGCGTGCTTGCCTATGGCGAGCTCGGGTTCCGCCAGATTACGAACAAGGTTAGACCGATCGTGTCTCCGCAAGATCTGCAGGGATTGAAGATCCGGGTTCCCTCAAACAAGGTCAGACTCGCGGCATTCAAGGCGATGGGCGCAGCGCCTACACCTATTCCCTACAAGGAACTGTACACGTCGCTACAGCAAGGCGTTGTGGACGGCCAGGAAAACCCGCTGTTCTCCATTGCCGCACTATCCCTATGGGATGTCCAAAAATACGTCTCGATCACGAACCACGTCTTTACTCCGTGCTATCTCCTGGCGAACGAGCGGTGGTGGCAAACCCTTTCGCCCGCGAACCGAGAGCTATTAGCACGAGCGGCTGCTGAAAGCGAAAAGAAACAACGCGCGGTGCTAGCGACCAGCGAAGCAGAGCTCATTACGAAGCTCAAGCAGCATGGTATGCAGCTTAATACTCCCAATCCAGAGCCGTTCGTAAAAGCAACCCAAGCGATCTGGACAGAATTCGGGGATCAAGAGCTCATCACCAAGATCACTGCGTTGCGCTGAGCAGGGACTGCATGCGGGGGGCGGGGATGCG
Organism: Betaproteobacteria bacterium; assembly: GCA_005889025.1. Taxonomy (GTDB): domain Bacteria; phylum Pseudomonadota; class Gammaproteobacteria; order Burkholderiales; family Casimicrobiaceae; genus PALSA-1003. Next base: position 593 of record VBCZ01000187.1, on the reverse strand, counting down.
AGCGTACTTGGATCTTGCAATAGAGGCCATGGGCGCCGCGCTGATGGCGACCATGTGCGTCATCGTCTTTCTTGGTGTATTTTTCCGATATGTCCTTGGCGATCCGCTCACGTGGACCGAGGAAATCGCCCGCTTATGCCTTGTATGGATCACTTTCCTGGGCACCTATCTCGCCTATCGGCGCAGTCTCCACATCTCTATTGACGTTGTCCGGAAACGTCTGAGCCGAAGCGCTCAACGAATCATTCATCTGATCGTGCTCGTGCTCGTCGGCATGTTCATGACGATGCTAGTAATTCAAGGCGCTCACTACTCGCAAGCGTTTCTCGGCTCAGCCACGCCGCTGCTCGGAGTGCCACTCGGACTGGTCTATGCGGCGCTCCCGATTTGTGCAGCTCTTCTGCTCATTACGATTCTTGCCGACTTCATCAACTTTCTACGCGGTCGTTCACCCGCGCACACCGATGACGCTAAAGGAGACGTCATTTGATCCTTCTCGGCATTCTCGTTTTGCTGCTCGTGCTCATGGCTACTGGCATGCCGATCGGGTTTGCGATCGGCCTTGCTGCTTGGGGCTACGTTCTGATCGCGGG
>VBCZ01000014.1 GCA_005889025.1 Betaproteobacteria bacterium | reverse complement strand
TACTACGGTTGCCGGAGGGGTAGTGTCAATCGACTCTTATATAAGACATATGATATAGGATTCGGCACTCGACAGACCGCAGGAAAGCGATGCGAACAGCCAAATCACCGTCGTTCCAGCCGCTTTACATTCAGATCAAGACGCTGATCGTGGACAGCCTCGACGCGGGCGAATGGCGCCCCGGCGACGCGATTCCCAGCGAGATCGAACTGGCCGCGCGATTTCGGGTGTCGCAGGGCACCGTGCGCAAGGCGATCGATGCTCTCGCCGCGCACCACCTCGTCGTGCGCCGCCAGGGCAAGGGCACGTTCGTGGCGACGCATACCGAGGAAAAGGCATCGATGTTCCGGTTCCTGCGGATCCGTAGGAACGATGGTCGTGCTGAATATCCCGCGAGCCGGCTCATCGATGTGCGCCGTGCGAGGGCGCCCGCCGAAACGGCGCGGCTGCTCGGGTTGAAGACCGGCGAGCCGGTGATTGTCCTGCGGCGCGTCCTCGAGTTCGAGGACGCGCCCGTGGTCCTCGATGAAATCGTCCTCCCGGCGGCGCTGTTCAAGGGGCTCACGCGCGCGAAGCTCGAGGCCTATCGCGGCTCGATGTACAGTTTTTTCGAAACCAGGTTCGGCGTGCGCATCGTAAGCGCGAGGGAAAAGCTCACGGCCATCGCAGCGGACGCGGCAACGGCACAAATTCTGCAACTTCGGCCGGGCGACCCCTTGCTCGCGGTCGAGCGCGTCACATCGACCTACGGTGATCGCCCCGTCGAATGGAGGCGGGGTCTTTGCTCGACGCGTCATTGCTATTACGTCAACGAGCTTCGCTAGCGATACGATTTTCGCTCCACGCGGCCGATGGTCCGGGGTAAGAGCGTCTCGGATGGCAACGCTTTCGGATAAAGCCTGTATAATTTCATCGTGCGTTTCCTGCGCGTGGCCGTGGTGCAGGCAAAAGCTCCGAGAGCGGAATAAAACCATGGGGTTTATGACGGATGGGTGTCGCGCCAGCGGTCATTCGACCCGGCGCGCGGCCAGCCGGGCTTTCGTCGCATCGCATCATCGCCTCCGCTTCGAGATGAACGACCACCGTTCCGGTACGCACGATGCCGCCTAGCGCGCGCAATTCGGCCAAGCCGCGGCCGGTCTATCTCAACCTGGTGCAGATCCGCCTGCCGCTGCCCGGCATGGTTTCGATCCTGCATCGGATCAGCGGCGCGCTTCTGTTCGTGCTCGGAATCCCGGTGCTGCTGTACGCCCTCGAGCGCAGCCTTGCATCGCCGGAATCCTTCGCGGCACTCCAGATGTCGATGGCGCATCCGCTGGCGAAGCTTGTCCTGATCGCGCTGGTTTGGGCCTATCTTCATCACTTTTGCGCGGGAATCCGGTATTTGCTGATCGACGCGCATGTGGGCGACGATCTCCGGCCGGCTCGGCAATCGAGCATCATCGTGCTTGTCGCGAGCCTCGCGTTGACGCTGATCGTCGCGGTGCGCTTATGGTAACGCGTCCGCTACGGCAGTCCGTCGGCGCGCACTACGGCTGGAAGGACTGGCTCGCGCAGCGCATCACCGCCGTCGTGATGGCGCTGTACACCTTGTTTCTCCTTGCCGTCGCCCTTTACAACGGCGGCTTCGATTATGCGCCGTGGATTCGTCTGTTCGACGGCACCACGTTCAGAGTCGCAACGCTCCTGTTCGGCTTGTCGCTGCTGTGGCACGCGTGGATCGGCATGCGCGACATCTGGATGGATTACATCAAGCCCACCGCACTGCGACTCGTGTTGGAGGTCGTGACCTTGATTGTGCTCTTCGCCTATGCGGCATGGCTGGCGCAGGTCCTGTGGGAACGCACGTGAGCCTGCCGATCCGCAGATTCGACGCGATCGTGATCGGCGCCGGCGGGGCGGGTATGCGCGCATCGCTGCAGCTCGCCGAGATGGGGCTGTCGGTGGCGGTATTGTCGAAGGTGTTCCCGACGCGGTCACACACCGTCGCGGCGCAGGGCGGCATCGGCGCCTCGCTCGGCAACATGTCGGAGGACCATAGGCTCTGGCACATGTACGACACCGTCAAGGGCTCCGACTGGCTGGGCGATCAGGACGCGATCGAATTCATGTGCCGTATGGCGCCGCAGGTGGTCTACGAGCTCGAGCATTACGGCATGCCGTTCGACCGGAATCCCGATGGCACGCTTTATCAGCGGCCGTTTGGCGGACATTCCGCGAATTTCGGCGAGAAATCCATACAGCGCGCGTGCGCTGCGGCGGACCGGACCGGGCATGCGATGCTGCACACCCTGTACCAGCAGAACGTGCGCGCGCACACGCAATTCTTTGTCGAATGGATGGCGCTCGATCTCGTCCGCGACGCCGAGGGGGACGTGCTCGGCGTGACCGCGCTGGAGATGGAAACCGGCGAAATGATGGTCCTGCAGGCCAAGGCGACGTTGTTCGCGACCGGAGGCGCGGGTCGCATCTTTGCTGCCAGCACCAACGCATTCATCAACACCGGTGACGGCCTGGGAATGGCCGCGCGCGCGGGCATCCCGCTCGAAGACATGGAGTTCTGGCAGTTCCATCCAACGGGGGTTGCAGGCGCCGGCGTGCTGATCACCGAAGGCGTGCGCGGCGAGGGCGGCATCCTGCTCAATTGCAACGGTGAGCGCTTCATGGAGCGCTACGCGCCGAACCTGAAGGATCTCGCCTCTCGCGACGTCGTGTCGCGCTCGATGGACCAGGAGATCAAGGAAGGGCGGGGCTGCGGACCGCACAAGGACTACGTGCTGCTTAAGCTCGATCACCTGGGCCCCGAGGTGATCATGAAACGGCTGCCGTCGATTCGCGAGATCGCGATCAATTTCGCCAACGTCGATCCGATCAAGGAGCCGATTCCCGTCGTTCCGACGATCCATTATCAGATGGGGGGGATCCCGACCAACATGTACGGACAGGTCATCGCACCGCGCGACGGCGATCCGAATGTCGTGGTTCCCGGTTTTTACGCCATCGGCGAATGCGCGTGCGTGTCGGTGCACGGTGCCAATCGCCTCGGCACCAATTCGCTGCTCGACCTGCTTGTGTTCGGACGCGCGGCAGGCAGCTTCATCGGCGAGCAGCGTCTCGAGCGGCGGCAGCACAAGGATCTGCCGCGCGACGCAGCCGATGCCTCGATGGCTCGCCTCGCCCGCCTCGATGCATCGACCGGCGGCGAGCGGGTCGCCGATGTCGCGCACACATTGCGACGAACGATGCAGGCGCATTGCGGCGTTTTTCGCAATCAGCAGCTGCTCAGCGAAGGCGTGACCAAGATCATGGAGCTCGAGCAACGCGTCAAGCGCGTCGCCATCGATGACAAGAGCAAGACGTTCAATACCGCCCGGGTGGAAGCGCTCGAGCTCGACAATCTGATTGAAACGGCAAAGGCTTCGATCGTTTCCGCCGAGGCGCGCAGGGAAAGCCGCGCGACGGCAACCGCCTCGATTACAAGCCGGTGCGGATGAAGCCGCTGTCGGTCGAGGCGTTCCCGCCCAAAGCGCGCACGTACTGACCGACACGTCGCATATGACCCGCACTCTGCGTTGCTCCTCGCTCGCGATCCTCACGTACCGACGATGTACGCTCCGGTCGCTCGCTCCGGGGCGCCTTGTTTGCGCGCCATCTGCTCGGTCGGCCGTGTCCGAGCGAAGGCTCATCTTGATCTTTGAGGAAAACGGATGAAGTTTCGCGTTTATCGCTACGACCCGGACAAAGACGCTGCGCCTCGGATGCAGGATTACGACGTCACGCTCGATCCGCACGACCGCATGCTGCTCGACGCGATCATCCGACTCAAGGCGCAGGACGACACGTTCGCGTTTCGCCGGTCCTGTCGCGAAGGCGTGTGCGGATCCGACGCGATGAATATCATGAAGACGCTCAAGGAGCCGGTCGAGCTGCGCCCCTTGCCCGGGCTTCCGGTCATCCGCGACCTCATCGTGGACATGAGCCAGTTTTTCAAGCAATACCACTCGATCAAGCCGTACCTGATCAACGAAACGCCGCCGCCCGAAAAGGAGCGGCTGCAGTCTCCCGAGGACCGGGAAGAGCTCGATGGCCTGTACGAATGTATTCTTTGCGCGTGCTGCTCGACGGCGTGCCCTTCTTTCTGGTGGAATCCCGATAAGTTCGTCGGCCCGGCGGGGCTGCTGGCGGCGTATCGCTTCATCGCCGACTCGCGCGACCGGGCAACCAACGAGCGACTCGACAACCTCGAGGACCCGTACCGGCTGTTTCGCTGCCATACGATCATGAACTGCGTCGATGTCTGTCCCAAGAATCTGAATCCGACGCGCGCGATCGCCAAGATCCGCGAAATCATGGTCAAGCGCGCGGTCTAGGGCTTGCAGCGGACAGCGACCGTGGCCAGCCTCGATGATCGGCATCTGTCCCGGCTGCGGTGGCGCTGCCGGCGGGGCATGCTCGAGAACGATCTGATCTTGAGCCGCTTCCTTGATTCGCGCGGCCCCGCGATCACCGAAGACGAAGTGGCTGCGCTTGACCGGCTGCTCGACTTGGGCGACAACGACCTGTGGGATCTGCTATCGGGCCACCGAGAGCCCACCGATGCGGCGATCCTGTCGCTGCTTCGAAGCCTGAGGAACCTCTGACATGTGGAAACTGGCCACACCGACGCGTGTCACACCGCGACCCTGACTGTCAGCGACGGCACGCCGTCGATCACGTTTCCGACGCTCTCCGGAACGATAGGGCCCGATGTCATCGACATCCGCACGCTCTACAGCAAGTCCGGAAAGTTCACTTACGACCCCGGGTTTCTGTCGACCGCTTCCTGCGCGTCGAAGATCACCTATATCGACGGCGACAAGGGAGAGCTCCTCTATCGCGGGTACCCGATCGAGCAGCTCGCGGTCAACTGCGATTTTCTGGAGACGTGCTACCTGCTCCTCAAGGGCGAGCTGCCGAATGCTAC
>VBCZ01000190.1 GCA_005889025.1 Betaproteobacteria bacterium | reverse complement strand
CCGCGCTGGCCGAATTCGATACGCCGACGATCTGTAACGCGCTCGAGGTCGTGATGCCGGAGACACGGAAGGGCGGGTACACGGTACACCCGCTGGTATGCGGCTTTCCCGACATGGCGCCAGTGGTCGGCTACGCGCGCACGGCGACGATCCGCGCGCAGCAACCACCCGCTGGGGCTCCCGCCGACGCGCGCAATCTGCGCCACGCATACTACCGATTCGTCGACGCTGGGCCGAAACCTTCGTTGATCGTCATCGAGGACCTGGACGGTCCCAATGCCGGTTACGGCGCATTCTGGGGCGAAGTGCAGTCGGCGATCCATCGCGGGCTGGGCGCTGTTGGCTTGGTGACGAACGGCTCGATCCGCGACCTGCCGCAATGGGCGCCCGGTTTCCAGGTTCTGGCGGGAAGCGTCGGTCCGTCGCATGCTTTCGCCAACCTCGTGGCCTTCGACGTGCCTGTCACGATCGCAGGAATGCCTGTCCGCACCGGCGACCTCGTCCACGCCGATCGCCATGGCGCGGTGGTGATCCCGCCCACGGCCGTCCGCGATCTGCCCGCGGCAGCACGTCAGGTCGCCGCGCGCGAGGCGCGCATCCTGGCTGTGGCGCGCGCACCCGGCTGCACGGCGGAAAAACTCATCGGAGTCTTCGAGGCGCTGGACGCCATCCACTAGCACGATCGTCACACGCGACTAGGCAGGCGAGGGTGCGGCTTCGCCTGGTGGTGACCCAGTACCGGAACAGGTGGTGCTGTTGCGTGGAGTCGAACCACCGCCTACTCGATTACGAAACAGATTTGTACCAACGTAGAGTTTCGTTAATCAAACACTTGCGGCGCTTGCTAATCTCGAACCCAATGTCACCTCGGCGCGTCACGCTTCCGTATGGCAACGTATCGCGACAGCGAGTCCGTGCAATGTTTCAAACGCGCGGTTGTCGCTCTCGACTCGTATGCCAGAAAGCAAGCACGTCAACAAACTCTCCTGACACCCGATAGTAAAATGTAGTACCGCACACGTTCCGCGCTCTCCATGGGTTCGCTGCGGCACGCGAGCCGCGGTCGCGATCGCACAATGCGCCCGCTGTTCATTGCCCGCGGTGCGGTTGTATCGGTCGCGCCAGCCTACTGACTCGTTTGTGCGAGGAGTATGACAACGTGGCCTTTTTTGTGTCCCGCTTCCGCATGCCGATGAGCCTCGGCGATCTCATCCAGTGAATAGCGTCTGTCGATCACCGTTCTCAACTTTCCGGACTCGATAAGCCCCTTGAGAAAAGCGAGATCCCCGGGGGCGGCGCGAGCCATTCCGCCAATGACTTTCGCGGCGCCGGTCATCGACACCCATATCCCTCGAAGAATATCTCCGACGACGGACGCCAGTCCTCCGGAAGGCGCGATCACAACATAGAAACCGCCGCGCTTGAGCGATTTCAAGCTGCGCGCGAAACCGCTCTTGCCGACCGTGTCGAATACGATGTCGTAGACCGGGCCGGCGGTCGAGAAATCCTCCCTGGTGTAGTCGATCACCTCGTCAGCGCCGAGAGACTTCACCAGGTCGAGATTAGCGGTGCTGCACACGCCCGTGACGTGCGCCCCGAAATGCTTCGCCAGCTGAACCGCGAAAACCCCGACACTCCCGGACGCTCCGTAGACGAGCACCTTCTGCCCAGCTTGGATCTTCGCTTTCCTCAGGAAGTGCAACGCCGTCACCGCGCCGAACGGAACCGCGGCGGCTTCTTCGAACGTCATGTTGGCCGGCTTGATCTCCAGCAAGCCATCCTGGGGCAGGCATGCGTACTCGGCGTGCGCGCCGAACTTGAACCCGGTCGCGCCAAATACCTGGTCACCCTCCCTGAACCGGGTCACGGCCTTGCCCACTGACTCGACTTTCCCGGCGAGCTCCATGCCAAGTATTTGAATCCTTGGGCTCCAAAGGCCGTTCATCAATCTCACGATGAATGGATCGGCCTTTCTCAACCTCCAGTCCGCCGCACAGACCGTAGTCGCATGGATGCGAACGAGGACTTCATTGTTCCCAGGAACCGGCTTTGCGACGTCCTTGATTTCGAGAACGTCCGGAGGGCCGTACCGAGTATAGACGACGGCTTTCACTAGCCAACGCAGCCCCGCCGGTGAGGCGTGCGCTTGAGCGAATAGAGAGGACTTCCCCTACTCGCATCGGCAGCGGAGTGCCTCGATTGAGTTTGCACAATCAATCTAGGAGAGGGGAAGATCGAGACTTCGCGCAGAATCACTGAATCACCTCATCCGCCCGCGCCAGCGGCGTCGGCGGTATGGTAAGGCCGAGTGCCTTGGCGGTTTTGACATTGATGACCAACTCGACGTT
>VBCZ01000189.1 GCA_005889025.1 Betaproteobacteria bacterium | reverse complement strand
CGCTCAGGTTGGTCTTCCGTCCGGACTCGGCGCACTTCGGGTCGGGGCCGGCTGGTATATGATTCTAAGTGGCCGTCTATCACGATCAGACATGGCCATCGCATCTGTTCTTCTACTTCTATTTGGTTCGTACGTGCATCGGCAGGCTGCGGCGCAGATGCCGGGAAAGTCCCATTTCAGACTTGGACAGCAAAATCGGGAGCATGAGAATGAAAACTAAGACATTTGCATTCGGCGTATTGTTTATCGGCGGCGCAGCCATTGCACAAGCGGACACATTCATCGTCAATAACACCGCGGACGACGGCTCGGCAAACACCCTGCGCTGGGCGATCATGCAGAGCAACGCGCACCCCGGAGGCAACACGATTCAGATCGTTCCGAATGCAACACCGTTCAGGATCAAGCTGAACAGTTTGTTATTGCCGATAGTCGGTCCAGCCACCGTGACCGCGACCGGCAGTGGCGTCGTTATCGATGGCGGCAACTTCATCGACGGCAACAATCAAGCATCCTGTCCGGGGGAGACCGGCGGGTTCGGGCCTAACGTCAGATCGTTGCAGAAGCCGGGCTTGGCGGTCGTCGATAGCGGAAACGTCGAAATCTCCAACATCGAGATCACCAACTTCTGCATCGGCGTACTGTTGCTTCGCAGCCACGACAATCATGTCCATCACAATACGATTCATCACACATCCGGTGCAGCGGGAGTTCTCGTGACCGGCGACGATGGGACAGCGGCGGGCGGATCCACCACGGGTCTCAGCACTCGCAACTTGATCGAATTCAACACCATCTACGAGACCGGCGACGGCATGGAATGCACGCGCGGAACGAGCTTTTCGACCTACCAGTTCAACACCATGTTCGAGTTTCGCGATCGTCCGAACGTGCCGTACTCGCAAGGGATCGAATGCGCGGGAGGCGGGAATGACAACAACATCATCCAGTTCAATGCGTTCAAGGGGTACTCGGATGGGCTGCAGATGAATACCGCCAGCAACCTGACGATCCTCGGAAATACGATCGCAGGCACTACGTATGCGATTACGACCAGCGGCGCGAACGTCCTTATCAAGAACAATGTGATCAGGGCTAATCGTATGGGTGTTGGCGCATCAGGAAACACGAGCCACGTCACGATCACTCAGAATACGATCTTCGACAATGGCAGGCCGCTTCTATCGGTCGCTGGCTCGGCGGGCGGCACGACCAACCCGAACAGCCCCGCGTTGCTGGGCATCGACTTCGGCGTCAACGGCGTTACGCCCAACGACCCCGCCGCAAGCTGCGCCGATGGTTTTCCGGACTGCGCGCCACCGCAAAACTTTCCCGTGCTGGCGTCCACTTCTGTGTGGACCACGACGAGTGTCGTGCTCAACGGCACGCTTGCTTCACGGCCGAATCAGACCTTTACCATCGAATTCTTCGGCAACCACGGGCTCAATACGGCAGGATTTGCCGAAGGTGAGGTGTATCTGGGCTCGGTGCAGGCGAGCACCAACTCAACGGGCAACGCGACTTTTTCGCTTTTGATTGCGGGGTCCGATCCTTTGAAGGACGGCTCGACCACGGCGTATTTCACGACAACGGCGACAAACGCGTCGGGTAGCACCTCGGAGTTCAGCGCGGGGCTGCAGCTCAGCAAGGCGGCGGCCGTACCGGCCGACTAAACGACTTGGAGTTGGTCGCAGGTCCAACGACCGCTGTCGGCAACTTCGCGATACTGCCGTTGTTGGCCGATCTCGGCCCGAATCGCCGACGATCGGCCTTCGACCGTCCGGCTAGGGCTCGAGCGGCATCAACTGTGCGACGTCCAGTCGTGCTCGAGATACCGCCAGTGCCCACGCATCGTATAACCACGCACAGTCCCAACGTGGTAGTGAGTGCCCAGCATGGCGCCGGGGAGACCTTTTAGAACAACGCTGGAGGACTAATATGAGCATCAGGCATTTGCTTTTCTTGGTGGGCATGGTGGCTGTCACCCCCATGCCGGCGCAGACGTCCGCACCTCTCCCAGGAAAACTTGCAGGGAAATACGATTGGCATAGCAGGGACAATCGGAAGATTGTCGCGATTTCCGTGGAGCTATCGGACGTCACTACCGACGGCGAGAACGTCAAAGGCGTCGTATCTACCTACAGAAGCCCGGCAGGCAACTGCGTATCCGAGAACACTGCTTTCAAGGGCACTTACAAGGACGGATCTCTCAGGATCAAGTCAGGTCCATTGAAGAGCCAATTTGCCGACGGAAGAGCATGCGGTGGCATCGCAATCGAGGCAAAGGTGGACGGCGGACGAGCGAGTGGCACCTTGACAGTCGGAAGCGAAGTCTTCCCGATCGACCTAGAAGCGAAGTAAATCGTTTCGTATCCGCCGTGACGCTCTCGTCATTCACGCGCCAACTTCATTCCAGCCATCGGCCAGGTTTGTCGGGCACAAAGCGGACGTTTGATGCGGCCGTTGGTGGCGCCCGAACCGCGCCCGTCGCGAACCGTGAGTAGTCGGCCTCGATCAGATCGCCACAGCCTGCACGATGACAGCTTGCGCCTCGCCGCTATATGGATCTGCCTGTGATCGTGAGAGCGTCTGTAACCTTGTCGATTACGGCCTCGAGCTGAAGGCCTCGCTGCTCGATAAGCGTTGCCCTCGGGGTGCCGCGGATCAGACCGGTAGCAATGCTGCGCGGATCCGCCCCCGCGATCGCAATTCGTTTCGTTTCAATCCGTGCCGCATGGAAGCCAGCACCGGCGAGCAGCTGGCGCAGGAGACCCGGATCGCCCATGTCGTATGGCGTCCTGAACTTCATCTCCGGGTCGCCCGGAAACATGGCTTCGAGGACTTTGGCATTGGCGAGCGCGTGCGGATTCTCCTCGATGCGGTCCCAGACACTGAACAGGAGAATGCCGGCTTCGGTGAGCACACGCCGGGCCTCTCTGAGCGCGGCCTGTCGATCCGGCACGAACATCATGCCGAACCCGCAGACGACCGCACCAAACTCGCTGTCCTCGAACGGCAGTTTCAGCGCATCGGCTTCGCGCCATTCGATGTCCCGGCAAGCTTCGAGCTTCGCGCGGGCGTAGTCGAGCATCACTTTGCTCAAATCGGTGGCCACTAACCGCACCGAGGACGTCAGGCGCTCACGAAGCCTCCGCGTAACAAGGCCGGTGCCGCACGCAATCTCCAGAACGTCGCCCGCAGGGCGTTCCGGAAGACGCTGCACGAGATCGGCGGCGAAAGAGTCGAACCAGACAGGACCGAGGCAGTCGTTGTAGTACTGGGGACCCGAAAAAGTTGCCGAAGCAGTGACCACTTTCCTCCCTCATAGGCGCTTCCGTTTACGCTGGCGCCTAAAGTCATGAGCGAATGAGAATACGCGTGTAATCAGGTCGCCGGCAGCACAGTTGAACGACGGTTTGGCAGTGGGGACGCGCGCACACTGCTCAAGACCATTTTGTCGAACACGTGCAGCGAAGTCGTCACTGCGCCTGTTGAAATTGAGTTCCTTGTAGTCCGGCCTTGCGCCAAGCGGCGGGAGACATGCCGAACTCGCGCTTAAAGGCCCGGCTAAATGCGGCTTCTGACTCATAACCGCTGTGCTCGGCGACGCGCGCAATGGCTTCCCGGCCCGAACGCAGCTTTTGCGCCGCCAGCGCCAAGCGCCAGCGCATCAGATACTGAATGGGCGGCTCGGCGACGAGCGCAGCAAAACGTTCTGCCAACGCAGAACGCGAAAGCGCTACCTCGCGCGCCAGCTCGTCGACTGTCCACGGCCTGTCCGGTTTAGCGTGCAGCAAGGCCAGTGCGCGGCCGACTTGTGCGTCGCGCACACCCGCAAGCCAACCCTTGCCGCCGGGCGGCATGTTTTCAATATAACGACGCAAGGCGTCCACGAACATGAGCTCCGACAGCTTCGCGAGCATCGATTGGGCACCCGGCCGTGACATCGAGGATTCGAGCACGCCCACCCGCAACAGTTCGCGCAGCAGCGCCGATGCAGGCCCTTCGCCGATCGGGATGCGCAATACGCGCGGCAGCGCTTCAAGGAGTGGTCGGCACACGCTGCGGCTGCAGGCGAGATAGCCGCAGACGAAACGCGTGGCCGCGCCGCCGCCACCATGGCGCATCTGGATCAGGTCGGCCTCGACTGCGGCATCGGGACCAATCAGACTGGCAGCTTCTACGGGCGCGAGGTGCAGGTCGCTGCCCATTACGTGGTTGTCCTGGTTTGGAAATATGACCAGGTCCCCGGCGGCCACGTCGAGCGCTTCCATACTGTCGACCAGCCGCACCTTGCAACGCCCCTCGGTGAGGAAATGGAAGAATAGCACCTGCTCGGCCCCGGCAAGGCGCGCCTTGACGCTCGCCAGGCCGAATTTCGATTGCACGCACCAGGGCGCGGTGAACTCCGCGTTCAAGTAGACGGCACCTTCAAGGCGCAGGGATTTCAGAACGTCTGACAACGCATCCATGGCGTTTCGGTCAACAAGCGCAGAGTTTCGGACAAGACGCAAGGTGGAGCATCGTCGATACTAGCACCGGTCACAACGCCGGCCAGGTTGTGCAGGCCACCGGGCATATCCAAAG
>VBCZ01000186.1 GCA_005889025.1 Betaproteobacteria bacterium | reverse complement strand
TCTTCTCAGCAATGCCGGAATCTGACGGCTTCATCCGCTTTTCGGCAAGACCGACTATGCACAATGGCAGCGCATCCTGGACGTCAACTTGATCGGCCCGATGAAGCTCGCGGAGGCCTTCGTCGAGCATGTCGCTGCGAGCCGGATGAAGGTGATGGCGTTCGTCTCCAGCCGCATGGGCAGCATAACCCTCAATATGACCGGGGGATCGTATGCCTATCGATCCAGCAAGGCAGGCCTGAATGCCGTCGTGAAAGGGCTCGCGATCGATCTCCAGCCGCGACATATCCTCGTGCTTGCCCTGCATCCAGGTTGGGCCAAGACCGAACCGGGGGCACGCGTCGATGTGGACCGCAGCGTGGCCGGTATGCGCGCCGTCATTCAGCGCTGCAGCCGGCACGAAACCGGCTGCTTTTTCGCATTCAACGATACGATGCTGCCCTGGTGAATCGACTAAGAATTCACCATCCACAGATCGATCCATTCCAGAATACCCGAATATCAAAGCGCCTCCAGCTCTCGCATCATCGCAGGTCGCTCCTCACCCTACCCGTGCCGTCTTCAAAGTCACCGCCCTATGTCATCCACCCTTCGCCGACGCACGGCCGCGGCGTCTTCGCGACGCAGACAATTCGCAAAGGAGCGCGCATCGTCCAATACCGCGGCGCGCGACTGCCTTCCGATGTTGCCGACAATCGGCCGGCGAGTGACTCGACAGATCCCTACCACACCTTGCTGTTCAAGCTTCACGACGGCACTGTGCTCGACGCGAGCTAGGGCGGCAACGCTGCGCGATGGATCAACCACGGCTGCGATCCGAATTGTGAAGCGATCGAATACGATGACGGCCGTGTGTTCATTTGCGCCAAGCGCACGATCCGAGCGGGCGAGGAGCTGCGGTACGACTATCGCCTCGAGTACGAAGGCCGGATGAGCCGGAGTGTTCAGCGTGGGTTCGCGTGTCGCTGCGGTGCCCGGCGCTGCCGCGGCACCATGCTGAAGGCGGTTCCGAGAAGAAACAAAGGCGCCAGAATCACCAGCGGCAACAAGAAGACTGTATCCCGGCGTCAGTGATACCCGGCTGCTTGACTCCCATCGCATGCGAGGTAGTCGCTGCTGACATAGCATATGACGGCGCGGCAAGACGACGCGTTGCCGTTGACATCGTGAGGATGAATGGCCAACATCAAGCTCGATGGTTGCTGTGACGACTGCTGTCAAGCGAGGATTGTTGACGTTGTTGGCGCTCGCGCCGGCACTGGCGTGTGCGCCACCCGCTGCGGCGCACGCTTTGCTGGTGCGCGCGATACCCGGCGCAGACAGCGCGGTTCACGAATCGCCCGCGAAGCTCAAGTTGTGGTTCAGCGGGCCACTCGAGGCCGCATTCAGCACCGTGGAGGTCCTCGACGGAACCGATAAGCGCGTCGACAAGGGCGATTCGCAGGTCGAGGGCGCCGATCGCAACTTGCTGCAGGTATCGGTGCCGCAGCTTCCGGCCGGCACGTATCGCGTGACGTGGCGCGTGCTGTCGGTCGACAGACACGTCTCCAAGGGCGACTTCGCAGCGCGGTTTGTCCATTTCGCATCGGCGATGCTGCTGTTTGGCTCGCTGGTGTTTGCGCTCGCCGTGGCCACGCCCGTTTGGCGCGACGCGGGTACAGTGACTCTCGGGCGCGGGCGAAGCGTTCTGCCGCTCGCTCTGGTAGGTGTGGCTTGGACTCTTGCGGCGAGCGTCCTCTCGGGAGCGATTTGGCTCGTCGCCGAGACGGCCATCATGAGTGGCATGCCGGTCGCGCAGGCGATAAGCGACGACACCATCCGCGTCGTGTTGAGCAGGACCGAGTTCGGTCGGCTTTGGGTCTGGCGCTTCGGCCTCAGCGTTGCGCTTGGTGTGCTGCTCGTGGCGATTGCTCGGTCGGCGCGTATGCAGTCGCGGTTGAGCCTCGCCGCCGGTGCTGTCCTTGTCGCTGCCGCTTATCTCGCCACGCTTGCGTGGTCGGGACATGCAGCCGCGGGCCCGTACGTCCAGATCGTGTCCGACATCGTCCACTTGCTCGCGGCGGGCGCATGGCTCGGCGCCCTGCCTGGCCTTGTGTTCGTGCTCGGACGCGCACAGCCCCTCGAGCTCACTGCGAAGATAGTGCAACGCTTTTCGACGCTGGGCGTTGTAAGCATCGGCGCCCTCGTCGTCAGCGGCTTTGGCAACACCTGGTACCTTGTACGCGATGTGCCCGCGCTGATCGGCACGGATTACGGTCGTCTCCTGCTCGCGAAGCTCGCCTTGTTTGCCGCGATGGTGGCATTGGCCGCGATCAATCGTTTGTCGTTGACCGTGCGCCTGAAGGCCCGGGATCCGTCGAGCTTCCTCGCGCAACGCTCGCTCCGGCGCAATGC
>VBCZ01000185.1 GCA_005889025.1 Betaproteobacteria bacterium | reverse complement strand
GCGCTTGATAACAATTGGTTCAACCAAGAAATGCCTGGGGAGTAAGACCGGGTCAGTGGGCGCAAATGGAAGCGAATATTGAAGGAGGAAAAGATTCGGTGCTTTACCCGATCGAATTGCACAGACCATTGATATGTAGGCTCCGTCGGGAATGACGCTTCCAAACTTTAGCCGAGTACTCTTTAGTTCGAATGGAGCCTCGCAAGTGCGGCAAAGGAAATCCAGCGCGCGCGTATTGTTCGGTTGCTGGGAGAGAGTGTCGCCGCACGCTGGACAAAAGCCGTGCTGCGCGATCCATGACTCGCTCTGGACGCGCGCTTGCTGAGATTTGCTCTTGTAAAACCGTTCTATGCTATTACCTGTCCGCCGTTTCGCTTCAGAGGCGCGAACTTATTACCGCCCCATTCCTATCCCACTTCTCAAAAAATAACGGAAACATTCCGCGCGAAGTACGTCGGAGAGAGTTTCGTACGAGATCGTTTCTTATGGCCTGCGCGGGCAGCAACGTTTTGGAGATCAGGGGCAGATCATTTGGACTACCGGGACGAGTCTGCTTCAGCGAGGCGGCGAACCACCATCGCGCCAAACCATAATTGGTTGACGAAGGTCGCGCTTGTTCAGATGCAGGAGCTAAGTCACTTCATCCACCCTACCAAGGCATCCCATTCAAATTCTGCGCATGCGCTGCTTGCTCCGGCAGGGCTCCGGCCACATGCATCAATGCCATGACCAGTACGCCCGCACATCCGCCTCCGATAAATGCCGCCAACACCCACCAGAACGAGACCATCGGGTCACCCCCTTCTTATAGGCCCTCGTGGTTGCCAGGAAAATTGCGCCCAGGCTGCGCTGATCGATTCGCTCCACGACGCGGGGCGATCGAAGCCATTGTTGTTGACAACGTGTTTTGCGGTGTTTAAAAAAAAGGTCCGGCGTCGGCCAGACCTTTGTATCGCGGAACGTAGCATCGGCCGCATGGGTTCGGTCCCTAATCCCAGCTCAGCGCGCCGCCGGTCTGATACTCGATGACCCGCGTCTCATGGGACTTCTGGTTCCGGCCGCTCGCGTTTGCTCGCTTAACATTCGCTTTGCTCATGTTAGCCTCCGCCGAAGTTCCATTTTTGAGACGAGCATCGATTAGTCCCAGGAAAGCGCCCCACCTGTTTGATACTCGATAACTCTCGTCTCAAAAAAGTTCTTCTCTTTCTTGAGATCGATCATCTCCGCCATCCACGGGAACGGATTGTCGGCCTTGTCGAACAGCGGATCGACGCCGATTTGCTGGCAGCGGCGATTGGCGATGAAGCGCAGGTACTCCTTGAACATGGTCGCGTTCAATCCCAGCACGCCGCGCGGCATAGTGTCCTCGGCATAGGCGTACTCCAGATCGACGCCCTTTTTCATCAGCGCGCGGACTTCCTCCCGGAAATCCGGCGTCCACAGGTGTGGGTTTTCCATCTTGATGGTATTGACCAGGTCGATGCCGAAGTTGCAGTGCATCGATTCGTCGGCCCATCGCCAGAATCTGCACGAAGCCCACGTAGAAGAACAACCCCTCCATGATGCAGGAGAACACGATCAGGCTCTTCAGGAGCTTCTGATCGGCTTCCATGGTGCCGGTCTTGAACGAGGGATCGGTGAGCGTGTTGATGAACGGGATCAGGAACTCGTCCTTGTCGCGGATCGACTTGATCTCGTGATACGCGTTGAAGATCTCGGCTTCGTCGAGTCCCAGGCTCTCGACGACGTACTGGTAGGCGTGAGTATGGATCGCCTCCTCGAACGCCTGCCGCAGCAGATACTGCCGGCACTCGGGCGCGGTGATGTGGCGATAGGTGCCGAGCACGATGTTGTTGGCGGCAAGCGAGTCGGCTGTGACGAAAAAGCCCAGGTTGCGCTTGACGATCAGCCGCTCGTCGTCGGTGAGTCCGTTGGGGTCCTTCCACAGCTCGATGTCGCGCTGCATATTGATCTCCTGCGGCATCCAGTTATTCGCGCACGCGGAGAGATATTTGTCCCAGGCCCACTTGTACTTGAACGGCACGAGCTGGTTGACATCGGATTGCGCATTGATGACGCGCTTGTCCTCGGCGCGCACGCGGCGGAAGCCGTTGGAGAGCGCCTGCGCCTCCACGCCGAGGTCGTGTACCGGCTCATTTGACAACTGAGGAGACAGAATGCGGCCATAGACCCCGGCCGACCTCTGCGCGCCTGAGCTGTCAACCGAGACATCCGGCGACTGCGGCATCGGTCGCTTGAGCGGTGTCACAAAATCGTCGTCAAATATCAGCATAATCGTCCTCGTGTTCCTACCACTTCGTTTTTGTCCTCGCACCGGCACGATTGTCCGGGCGCGGATTTTTTCTTTTCCCGATGTTCGTCATATGGCTGCTCGAACCCCGAATCTCAACCTTCTTCACCCGCTTTTCCCTCTTGTTCGAGGGGACTCCGGCCCGCCGCAATCGCACGAGCTTTGCGGAAATTCAAGTCCCTCGCGCGGTTTCGAGATAGTCCGGCGCGAAGTCGACGCCGCTCTCCCAGGCGATGGTTGCGAGCCCGTAGTCCAGCACGAACGCCGCGAACCGGTCCTTGTCCCGCAGCGGCTCGAACCCTTCGCCGTACAGCTCATCGGCGAGATCGACCACGCCCTTTCTTCCGTCGTTGAACTCCAGCCAAACCTTGTAGTCACCTAGATACCGCGCATCCACCACATGACATGGCGCTTGCTCGTACTGGGCCATCTACGGCTCCTCTCTCGGGTTGCCGCCACTCCTCCACCGTCAAATCCTCACCCCTGTGGCACGCCGCTCCGCGAGATTGCTAGCCGTTCCTGTCCGGGTTCGCGGGGCGTTACTCCAAAGCTGCTGCGCCTTGCTTATGCTTTCTCGCAGCGCCTCTGTTCGTAACAATGTTCCGTTGTTCTCCTGTTCGATGACTTTTCGTCGGTTGTCCGGTTCGAAGTTTCTTACCCAGGCGCGAATGATCGAGCCTGCAGCCTCATTTCGTCATTCCCGCCCCCGATTCAAGCATTCGGGGGCAGGCTCCAGCGGGAATGCCGTGTCGGTGACACATCGACAAAGCCACTGGATCCCGGGTCTCGCTCGAGCTCGCCCGGGATGACGGCTGAATCGTCATTCCCATTCGTTTCACTGGCACGATTCGCAATTGGGATCATCGACCGTGCAGAACTTTGCCGGCGCCGGCTCCTGCGCGGTGAGCGCCGGGTTCTTCGGCATTTTGATCGCCGAGGCGCCCGTCGACGCATTCTTGCCGCTGGCCATGCCCATCGAATCGCCCGAGGAGGACACCGCGTTGAGCTCGCCGCCCTGCCCGGTGGATTTCTCC
>VBCZ01000182.1:4253-6501 GCA_005889025.1 Betaproteobacteria bacterium | reverse complement strand
ATCTCATAGGATACGATTTGCGCGGCCGATCGAAGGCAGCCCAGGAATGCGTACTTGGAGTTCGAAGCCCATCCGGCGAGGATCACCCCGTAGACGCCGACCGACGAAAGCGCGAGGACATAGAGGAGCCCCGCGTTGATGTTCGAGAGCACGATCCCTTCGTCGAACGGTATGACGGCCCACGCCGCAAGCGCCGGCCCGATGAGGAGCACGGGGGCGAGAAAAAACAGATAGCGGCTGGCGCCGGTGGGAACGACGATTTCCTTGAACACGAGCTTGAACACGTCGGCGAACGGTTGCAGCAGACCGAGCGGCCCGACGCGGTTGGGGCCGATGCGCACCTGCATCCAGCCGATCACTTTCCGCTCGGCAAGCGTCAGGTACGCGACGCCGAGAATCAACGGCACGGTGATGGCGATGATCTTGGCCAGCGTCCAGACGAGCGTCCAGGACGGCCCGAAGAGACGCTCCACCGGGGCGAGCATGTCCTGCATCAGGCAGGCTCCACGGCAATCGGCCCGAAATGCGCCGCCGCCACGCGCACGCAGCCGTCGGGGACGCCGTCGTCGAGGCTCACCTTGAGGACGGCTTCGCCATTCCCCTGCCGGAGCCTCGCCGCCGCTCCATCCGCGAGGCCGAGCCGGGAGAGCGTCGCGGCACTGGCACGCGCGGCCGGCGGTCTCGCATCTTTGGTCTGCTGAAGCGAGCGGGCACGCCGCACCAGCGGGTCGGCGAAATAGATGGGGACGTCGGTGACGCGCTCGAGGCCCGAAACAGACGACCGAGGGCGCTCGATGGCGACATCGGTCGCGTTGGAAAGCCGCGCAGCGATGTCTGCGGCCGGCACCAGCTCGCGACGGACGGCCTCGATGTCCTCGTATGCGAATCCGGGAAGATCCAGCATCGATCCCAGCACACGCAAGACCTTCCACGCAGGGCGCGTCTCGCCCAGAGCAAGCGCAACGCTGTTGAACCTTTGCGCGCGACCCTCGCAATTGACGAAGGGCGAAAAGGCGAAAGCGCGACGACGAATTCCGCGGCTGCCAGCGCAGCGTGGGCCGCAGCGGGATCAGCGCCATCGAGCTCAGGCTCGGCGTGCAGCAGGATGAAGGCCTTGCAGGGAGCCCGTTCGGCGGCGCCGAGCATCGCCTGCGCATTCAAGCCGCCATCGACGGGAAGCGCTCTGGCGAGATAGCCGCCGACACTGTTCGCTGATTCGGTGAGGAAACCGATTTTCGCGCCGGTCAGCTCGCCGAGCGCCTGCGCGAGCGCATGCAGCTGCGAGGCCTGCGGATGCTGCTGCGCGAAATTTCCGAGGAAGATCCCCTTCCGCTCGCCGCTGCGAAGACTCGCCGCGATCGACTTGGCGATATCTCCCGGATCGACGTCCGCGAGCGCGGGGTGCAGCGCCGTTCCCTCTGTGGCAGCCGCCGCGACGATTTCCGCTAGTGCCCCGGGAAGCATCGCCGGCGCGACCGTTCGCTGGTTTGCAAGCGTGAACAGCAAACTCTCGGACGTGGAATGCAGAACCGAAACCTGCGCACCCTTCTTGATCGACTGCCTCAGTCGCTGCGCAAGCAAGGGATGATCCTTGCGCAGAAAGCTGCCGACGATGAGCACGCGGTCGAGCGCAGCGAACTCCGCGATCGACATGCCGAGCCAGGGCCATCCGCCGCTGCCGCCGCGTCGTCGCCGATCGGCGGTGAAATCGGATTGGCGCAGCCTGAAATCGATGTTGTCGCTATCCAGGCCACGAGTGAGCTTTTGCGCGAGGTAGAGCTCCTCGAGCGTCGCGTGCGGCGACGCCAGCGTGCCGATCGAAGCGCCGCCGTGCTGATCCCGGATGCGACCAAGCCCCGCAACGACTTGCTCGAGCGCGGTCTGCCAGTCGGTCTCGACCAGCGCTCCGCCGCGACGGATCATGGGCCGCGTCAGGCGTTCCGGCGAGTTGAGCCCCTCGTAGGAAAAGCGGTCCTTGTCGGACAGCCAGCATTCGTTGACCGCTTCGTTTTCCAGCGGGACGACGCGCATCACGCGATCGTTCTTCACCTGCACGACCAGGTTGCTGCCGAGCCCGTCGTGCGGCGATATCGACTTCCGCCGGGCGAGCTCCCACGTCCTCGCGGTATAGCGAAACGGTTTCGACGTCAGCGCGCCCACCGGACACAGGTCGATCATGTTGCCCGAGAGTTCGGAGTCGACGGTCTTCCCGACGAAGGTCATGATCTCGGCGTGCTCGCCGCGGTTC
>VBCZ01000182.1:0-4041 GCA_005889025.1 Betaproteobacteria bacterium | reverse complement strand
GCGTCCACACCTTCATTCCTTCGGTTGCCGGCGTCGCGCACGCGGGCATCGGCTTCGGCGCCTTTTCGACCTGCACCAGACACATCCGGCAATTGGCTGCGATCGTGAGCTTGCGATGCCAGCAGAAATGCGGGATGTACAGGTCGAGCTTATGCGCGGCATCCATCACGGTGCTGCCGTTCGGCACCTGGACAGCCTGGCCGTCGACTTCGAGGTTGAGCATGCTCATCGGTTTCTAGACGTACTCGGGGACGAGACACTTCTTGTGATCGATGTGATACGTGAACTCATCCCGGAAATGTTTGATGAAGCTCTTCACCGGCAGCGCGGCGGCGTCACCCAAGGCGCAGATAGTCCGGCCGGCGATGTTATCGGACACCGAGAGCAGCAAATCGAGATCCTCGAGTCGTCCTTCGCCGTGCTCGATGCGGTTGATCACACGCCATAGCCAGCCCGTTCCTTCCCGGCAGGGCGTGCATTGCCCGCATGATTCCTCGAAATAGAAGTAGGACAGCCGCAACAGCGAGCGCACCATGCAGCGGGTGTCGTCCATCACGATCACCGCGCCCGAACCCAGCATCGATCCGGCTTTGGCGATGGAGTCGTAGTCCATGTCGGTCGCGAGCATGGTGTCGCCGGGAAGCACCGGCATCGACGATCCGCCCGGGATGCACGCCTTGAGTTTTCGTCCGCCACGCATGCCGCCGGCCATTTCCAGCAACTTGGCGAATGGCGTACCGAGGCGCACCTCGAAGTTCCCGGGCCGCTCGACATCGCCCGAGACCGAGAAAATCTTGGTGCCGCCGTTGTTCGCGCGGCCGAGATTGAGGAATGCCTCGCCGCCGTTCTTGATGATCCAGGGCACCGCGGCGAAGGTCTCCGTGTTGTTGATGGTTGTCGGCTTGCCGTACAGACCGAAGCTCGCCGGGAACGGCGGCTTGTACCTCGGCAGGCCCTTCTTGCCTTCGAGCGACTCCAGGAGCGCGGTTTCCTCGCCGCAGATGTACGCGCCGTAACCGTGATGGTTGTAGAGATGAAAGCTGAAGGCGCTGCCGAGAATGTTGTCGCCGAGGAACCCCGCGCGATAGGCCTCGTCGAGCGCCTCCTCGCAGCGCTCGTAGGTGTCCCATATCTCGCCGTGAACGTAGTTGTAGCCGCGCTTGCAACCCATCGCATAGGCGGCGATCGCCATGCCCTCGATCAGGACGTGCGGGTTGTAGCGCATGATGTCGCGGTCTTTGAAGGTGCCCGGCTCGCCTTCATCGGAGTTGCACACCAGATATTTCTCGCCGGTGTACTGCTGAGGCATGAAGCTCCATTTGAGCCCCGTCGGAAATCCGGCGCCGCCTCGCCCGCGCAAAGCGGACTTCTTGACCTCGGCAATCACCGTTGCCGGCGGAATCTTTTCGGTGATTATCTTCCTCAACGCGTCATAGCCGCCGCGCGAGACGTAGTCGTCGAGCCGCCAGTTGTTTCCGGTCAGGCCCACAAGGATGATCGCCTCGGGTCCGTAATCGAGAAATTCCGACGGCGCGTTCATCGTTCCGCTCCGCCGGAGAGCTCTGCGATCAGCGCGTCGATCTTGGCGGGTTCCATCCAGCTTTCCATGCGCTTGTTGTTGATGAGCAACACCGGCGCATCGCCACATGCGCCGAAGCACTCGCCTTCCTTGAGCGTGAACATGCCATCGGCGGTCGTCTCGCCGAAACCTATCCCCAGGCTGCGCTGCAGATGCGCGGCCGCAGCGGCAGCGCTGTGCAGCGCGCAGGGCAGATTGGTGCAGATGGTGATCTTGTATTTTCCGGTCGGGGTAGTGTTAAACATCTCATAGAACGTCGCGACTTCGTACACTGCAATCGGAGGCATTCCCAGGTACTGCGCGACGAAATCCATGGTTTCGGTCGAAAGCCATCCTTTTTCGTCCTGCGCGATCGCCAGCACCGACATGACCGCCGATTGGGCGTGTTCCGGCGGGTACTTCGCGATCTCGCGATCGATGCGCTTCAGGGCGTCCGAGCTCAGCATGATCGACCGGCCGGCGAGCCCGCGGATGAGTGGCTTGCGAGGTCCGTCCCGGCGATATCGAGCATGGATGCGCTCACGCCTCGTCCGTCCAATAGTCCACGTGGTCGCCGGCGCGGGTCATGTGCCGCAGACCGCCGCCGAAGGCGCCCACCTTCTTCGAATCAGGGTATTCGCACACCTCCGCCGGCATCATGGTGCTGATGGAAAGGTAGGCGAGTTCGGCGTCCGAGTCGTTGATGATCTGGTGCGCGGTTTCCGGGCCGCCGATCGGGCAGCAGATCACCTCGCCCGCGCGAATGCGGCGCATCTCGCCGCCGTAGCGCAGCGTGCCCGCGCCCTTCACGATGAAGAACATCTCCTCTTCGCCACGGTGGCTGTGAAAAGGGCACGAGCGCTTGCCGGGCGGGACGACATCGTACGAATAACCGAGGTCCTTCGCACCGATGAGCGGGCCGATGCGAACGGCATCGCACTCGAATTGGTCGCCCTTCGTGAAATGCTCGAGCTTCAATTCGTCGATGTTGATGACTCTGGAATCGATCACGCTCATCGATCGATCTCCCCGAAAACGATGTCCTGCGTGCCGATGATCGCCACGACGTCGGCGATCATGTGTCCACGCGTCATCTCATCCATCGCCGCGAGATGCGCAAATCCCGCCGCGCGAAACTTGAGGCGGTACGGCTTGTTGGCGCAATCGGAGATGATGTAGACACCGAACTCGCCTTTGGGATGCTCCACCGCCGCGTATACCTCGCCCGGCGGCACGTGGATGCCTTCGGTGAAGAGCTTGAAGTGATGGATCAGCTCCTCCATGTTCGCTTTCATTTCCTCGCGTGACGGAGGCGCCACCTTGTGATTGTCGATGATCACCGGGCCGGGATTGGCGCGCAGCCAATCGATGCATTGCTTTATGATCCTGTTGGCTTCGCGCATTTCCTGAACACGCACGAGGTAGCGGTCGTAGCAGTCGCCATTGGTGCCGATGGGAATGTCGAAGTCCATGCGATCGTAGACTGCGTACGGCTGTTTCTTGCGCAAGTCCCAGGCGACGCCCGAGCTGCGCAGCATCGGACCGGTGAAGCCGAGCGCCTTCGCGCGGTCCGCGGTCACGACGCCGATCCCGACAGTGCGCTGCTTCCAGATGCGGTTCTCGGTGAGCAGCGTTTCGTATTCGTCGACGTAGGTTGGAAACCGACGCGTGAAGTCCTCGATGAAGTCGAGCAGGCTGCCCTGCCGGTTTTCGTTCATCCGCGCCACCGCCCTGGCGTTGTGGATCGGCGAAACCTGGTATTGCGGCATACGGTCCGGTAGGTCTCGATACACGCCTCCCGGCCGGTAATACGCCGCGTGCAGGCGCGCGCCGGAAACCGCCTCGTAGACATCCATCAGGTCTTCACGCTCTCTGAAGCAGTAAAGGAACGTCGTCATCGCGCCGACGTCGAGCGAATGCGAGCCGAGCCAAAGCAGGTGATTCAGCAGGCGCGTGATCTCGTCGAACATCACACGGATGTACTGAGCCCGGATTGGGATGTCGATACCGAGCAGCCTCTCGATGGCGAGACAGTACGCGTGCTCGTTGGATAGCATCGATACGTAGTCGAGCCGGTCCAGGTACGGCAGCGCCTGCATGTAAGTCTTGTACTCGGCGAGCTTCTCGGTTGCGCGATGCAACAGGCCGATGTGCGGGTCCGCCCGCTGTATCACCTCGCCGTCGAGCTCGAGCACCAGCCGCAGCACGCCGTGGGCCGCCGGATGCTGCGGCCCAAAATTCATGGTGTAGTTTCGAATTTCCGCCATAGACTCGCCTACTCGCGACTATGTCCGAACGCGCGTTCATCATGAATTTCAGTGAAGGCTAACTTCCGCGCAGCGGAAGTTAAGCACGGCAACGCCGCGCGGCCGGAACTAAAATTCATGGTGTAGTTTCGAATTTCCGCCATAGAGTCGCCTACTCGCGACTATGTCCCAACGCGCGTTCATCATGAATTTCAGTGAAGGCTAACTTCCGCGCAG
>VBCZ01000181.1 GCA_005889025.1 Betaproteobacteria bacterium | reverse complement strand
AGCCGGAAGCGAATTCCTGCTTTCTCCAGATTTCCGTATCGAACCCGACAATCATCGCTGCAAAAGCCACGACGCTCACGATTGCCACCAGCAGGAATCGTGGACCGCGCCGCAGCCATAGAACGCCCAATCCGAGCGCCTGCAACATCATCGCGCTAGCTGCAGCCCGGCTGCCGGAGAAACACGCGGCAATCAAGAGCACGGATAATCCCACGACGCCTGCAACCCGCCATCGAAGCGGCACCGACTGCCAGTAGGCCGCCAGGCCGCCGAGCAGCGCGCCAAAACAAATCACGATGTAAATAACGCTGTGGTTGACATGACCGACGGAGTTGAGCTGGATGCCCAGGTACTTGTGCGGCCAAGCCAACGCAAGCATCGCCCATATCGAGGCGACGATCACAGAGATCGCTACCGCGACGTAGATAACTTTCCACGCGGATTCGCTGTAGTTGCTCCGAATCAGCAACCAGAGAATTGACGTGTAGCGAATGACGTCGCGGCAGGCATTCCACTCCTTATGTGTCGCGCCGGCGAATATCGCAGAAAGAAGAACCGAGACGACCCACGTCGTTATCAGGGTGTCCCAAATATTCCAGCCGCCACCCCAATTGCCCTCTTTCCATCGAGCAACGAACCACACCGCCACCCAAGCGCCGAGGGAGCGGGCTGCCATCGGCCTGATCTGCGACTTGTACGACCTTTGAGATGTCCTCGGACAAGTCCAGGTTGCCATTATACGGTTCGGGGACCGCTTGGCCGGAGCGCCTCGGGCACAGGGACGATGGAGAAAAAAAAGCCGGGCGCTAGGCCCGGCTCGTCTTGAACTGCAACAACCGGCGCGTCAAACCGCCTGGATGTTGGAAGCCTGCTTCCCCTTGGGTCCCGTCGTTACTTCAAACGAGACTTTCTGACCTTCCTTGAGTGACTTGAAGCCGGGCATGTTGATCGCCGAGAAATGCGCGAACAGGTCTTCACCACCGCCATCCGGCGTAATGAATCCAAAGCCCTTTGCATCGTTGAACCACTTTACTGTTCCAGTTGCCATTTTTTCCAATCCTTAAAACAAAAATAATCGGGTCGAACCCGGCCGATGTTTCGATCTCAAGGACAGGAAAGTACGGCGTTTCGGCGACAGCGAAGCAGCCGGACAGGTCGTGCTTTAGTACTTGAAATAAAACACAAGCAGGAATATACGCATTAACCCGTGCGGGGTCAAACACTTAGCGCCCAAAGAGGCCGCCTCGTGTTGCTTTCTTGCATCACTGTCCCAGTTCCGACCGGACCAGGGCCGCGCCGGCGCCAAGCGCCCTGAGCTTGCCGCGGGCAACCTCCCGGGACAATGGCACCATTCCGCAGTTGGTACAGGGCAGGAGCTTATTGGCCGGCACATACGCCAGCGCGGATCGAATCGTCGCGGCGACTTGCTCGGCGGACTCGATCTGGTCGGCTGCTACATCGATCGCGCCGACCAGGACGTCCTTACCCGCCAGTAACCCGATCATTTCAATGGGAACGCGGGAGTTGGCGCACTCCAGAGAAACCTGGTCGATCGCTGACCTGGCGAGCAAGGGAAAGGTCTGCTCGTACTGGCGCCATTGCGAACCCAGGGTTTTCTTCCACTCGATATTTGCCTTGATACCGTAGCCGTAGCAGATATGGACCGCGGTGGTGCAGGCCAGGTCCCTGGCTGCGCGCTCCAGCGCCGCAACCCCCCAATCCCGGACTTCGTCGAAGTAAACGTTGAAAGCAGGCTCGTCGAACTGAATGACATCGATGCCCGCCGCGGCAATTTCGATGGCTTCCTCATTGAGTATCTCGGCGAAGGCCCAGGCGAGCTTTTCACGGCTTCCGTAGTGTGAGTCGTAGAGGGTATCGACCATCGTCATCGGGCCCGGCAGCGTGTATTTGACGCGTCGGTTGGTCTGCCCGCGCAGGAAACGGGCATCATCGACGAATATCGGGCCCGGCCTCGAGACCGGTCCGACCACGACAGGTGTGCTGGAAGTCGACCCCGTCGAGATGCTCCACGAACGTCGTCACGAAATGCCGGCGCGTCTGCTCGCCATCGCTGACGATATCGATACCGGCATGTTCCTGGTCGAACACCACCAGGCGCACCGCGTCGCGCTTGGCCTCCGCCAGACGCTCACCCTCGAGCAGCCAGGGGGCCCACAGTTGTTGCGGGCCGGCCAGCCACTCCGGCTTGGGCAGGCTGCCGGCGATGGTCGTTTGCAGCAAGCCGTTCGACATGCGGATCCCGGTGGGCAGACGTTTTGGCGAAACCCCCGAATTATAGGCCGCAGCTTGCGGTTGGACGGCGGCCACTTGCCGTGTAGCCATCCCGAAGGTACCGTGCCGACAGCCGACTGAGCCGCCGCGAGCGCCCGCCATCCCGAGCTAACAGCCTATGCCGCGCGTGCTTTTCACCGATCAGGATTATCCGGACCTTGCTCTCGAACAAGAGGTGTTCGACGCCGCGGGCATCGAGCTCTCGGTGAAGGAATGCCGGTCGGAAGACGCCTTGATCGCTGCGGCGGCGGATGTCGACGCTTTGCTCATCCAGTATGCCCCGGTGACCGAGCGCGTAATCGCAGCGTTGCCGCG
The DNA here is from genome assembly GCA_005889025.1 of Betaproteobacteria bacterium. GTDB lineage: Bacteria > Pseudomonadota > Gammaproteobacteria > Burkholderiales > Casimicrobiaceae > PALSA-1003. Next base: position 3,937 of record VBCZ01000181.1, on the reverse strand, counting down.
GCTGGGAATCATCAGTCGCATTGGCGCCGGGTTCGATACGGTCGACACCGAGGCGTGCGCGAGACACGGGGTCTGGCTCGCCAATTCGCCGGACTATGGCGTCGGCGAGGTGGCGACGCACGCTCTCGCGCTTTGTCTTGCCCTCGTCCGCAACGTAGTGGCGTATGACCGTGATATCCGCAACGGGAAGTGGCATTACCTTTCTTCAGGCAAGCTCAAGCGCGCGAGCGAAATGACGCTCGGCATTGTGGGCTTAGGCCGAATCGGCAAGCGAATGGCCCACGTATCGCGCAACGTCTTCAGGCGTGTCATGGCGTTCGACCCCTACCTCATCGATGGCGACTTTCCCGCTTTTGTCGAGCGTAGCGGGCTCGAGGCGCTTTTTGAACAGAGCGACGTCGTCAGCCTGCACACGCCGCTCAACGCGGAAACCCGCGGAATGGTCGGGAGAAGCTTGCTCGGGCGCATGCGGACCGGATCTTTCCTTGTGAACACCTCGCGCGGGGCCGTGATCGAGGTCGACGATTTGCTTCACGCACTCGATAGTGGAATACTTGCCGGCGCCGCACTGGATGTCCTGCCAGTCGAGCCGGTTCCGGCCGATAGTCGCTTGCTCCAACAACCGCAACTGATCTTGACGCCGCATGCCGCTTTTTTCAGCGTGCAGGCGGAAATAGAATTGCGGCGCAAGGCGGCGCAGAACATCGTCAGTTGGGTGAAGCGGAGTGCGACACGACCGGGTTACGGCAAATCATGCGCCGCACAGCTTTAAGCGGCTATAGCGAAGGAGGAAGATGGCAGCGGTAAGCATCAGCGCCGTGCGCAAGAATTTCGGCTCGACACAGGTGATTCGCGGCGTCGACGTCGAGATTGCCGACGGCGAATTCTGCGTGCTTGTCGGCCCGTCGGGCTGTGGGAAATCGACGCTGCTGCGGATGATCGCGGGGCTCGAGGAAATCACGGCAGGCGAAGTCAACATCGGCGGCAGGGTGGTCAATCGCGTCCCGCCCAAGGAGCGCGACATCGCGATGGTGTTCCAGAACTACGCGCTCTACCCGCATATGACGGTGCGCGACAACATGTCCTTTGCCCTGATGATCGCCAAGCAAAGCAAGGACGAGATCGAAAAACGGGTCAGGAAAGCCGCCGACATCCTGGGCCTCGCGCAACTCCTCGACCGCTATCCCCGCCAACTCTCCGGCGGCCAGCGCCAGCGAGTCGCGATGGGCCGCGCGATTGTCCGCGACCCGCAGGTATTCTTGTTCGACGAGCCTCTGTCGAACTTGGACGCCAAGCTCCGGGTGCAGATGCGGACCGAAATCAAGGAATTGCACCAACGGCTCAAGACAACATCGATCTACGTCACGCACGACCAGATCGAGGCAATGACAATGGCGGACAAGATCGTAGTGATGAAAGACGGCGTCGTGGAGCAGACCGGGGACCCGCTCGCACTCTACGACAAGCCGAACAATATTTTCGTTGCCGGATTTATCGGTTCGCCGGCGATGAACATGGTGCCCGGCACGGTCCGCCTCCGAGACGGCACCGGCCGCGTCGAATTCGCGGGTGGCGTCACGCTGCCGATGCCGCATGGCGCCAAGGCAACCGACGGCCAAGGCGTGCTCTATGGCATGCGGCCCGAACACTGCCTGCTGGCCGAGGGAACCGGCCTACCCGCGGAAGTCGTTGTCGTCGAACCGACTGGCGCCGACACGCAGCTTTATTGCCGGTTCAATGGGCAGGAACTCAATTCATTGGTGCGCGACCGGGTCAGTTGCCGCGCCGGCGATCGCATCACATTCCAACCCGACCTCGCTCGCGCGCATTTGTTCGACGCCGCCAGCGGAGCAAGGCTTCATTAGCCCGAGCGCACGGCAGTGGCGCAACGGACACTCGAATTTTGCGTTCCAACCAGGAGGACAACATGAGTGATTTCAAACGTCGTGATTTTCTGAAGACAACAGCCGGCGTCGCCGTCGGCGCCGCGTTGGGCGGTGGGACGACGCTGTTGTCGACTGAAGCGCTCGCGCAGCAATACACGATAGTGCCGGAAAAGGGCGCCAAGCTGCGCGTGCTGCGCTGGAGCCGATTCGTGCAGGGCGACATCGACCAGTATATGAAGAACGTCGCCAAGTTCACTGAGAAGTACGGCATCGAGGTACGCGTCGACAACGAGGGGTGGGAAGACGTACGGCCGAAGGCGGCCGTTGCGGCGAACACCGGCGCGGGTCCGGACATCATTCTGTCCACCAACGACGACGCGAATCTCTATCCGGAGAAATTGGTCGATGTGACCGACGTGTGCAATTACCTCGGCGCGAAGTACGGCGGCTGGTATCCGGTATGCGATCCGTACCTCAAGCCCGACGGCAAGAAGTGGATCGGCGTGCCACTGGGAGTGGCTGGCGTCTGCATGACGTACCGTGTGAGCGCCGTGAAGGCGGCGGGGTTCGATTCGTTCCCGAAAGACACCGACGGCTTCCTCAAGATGTGCAAGGCGCTGAAGGAGAAAGGTACGCCGGCGGGGATGGCCTTGGGCAACGCGACCGGCGACGCCAACACGTGGTGCCAATGGCTTGTCTGGTCGTTCGGCGGCAAGCTCGTCGACAAGGACAACAAGGTCACCATCGACAGTCCCGAGACGATAAAGGCGCTGGAGTACGCGAAGGAACTCTACCCCACGTTCGTTCCCGGGACGCTGTCCTGGCTCGATCCGAACAACAACAAGGCGTTCCTCGACGGGCAGCTTTTCGTGACCAACAACGGCATCTCGATCTACTACGCCGCGAAGAACTCGCAGGATCCCAAGCTGAAGGAGATGGCGGCGGACATCAACCACGCCAACATGCCTGTCGGTCCCATTGGCCACCCGACCGAATTCCAGCTCTTTTTCAACCAGATGATCTTCAAGTACAGCAAGTACCCGAAGGCGGCAAAGGAGTTCATCCGTTTCATGATGGAGGCCGAGCAGATGGATCCGTGGGTGCAGGCGGCGATCGGCTACGTGACTCCGGCGCTGAAATACTACGAAAAGAATCCGATCTGGACCGTCGACCCGAAGCACACGCCTTACCGCAATTCGATGGTGAATATGCTGCCCTCAGGCTACGCGGGCAAGATGGGTTATGCGTCCGCGGGTGCGCTTGCCGACTTCATCGTCGTCAACATGGTCGCCGAGGCGGCGTCGGGCTCGAAGACGCCGAAAGAAGCGGCGGAGCGCGCGCAGAAACGGGCGGAGCGCTACTACAAGGTCTGATATTGCGATCTGCTCGGCCGGCTCAACTAGGGTCGGGGATTGGCGAGGAAGGCCGGGCCGACGCAATATCTGCGCGGATTGAAGCGGTCGCCTGTGGCGACCCTTAATCCGCGCGCGTTGTTCAGGCGCTGGACGTAGGGCCGAATGCGGCCGGCCGCCGTAGGGCGTTCGGCCCGACGCTCTGTTGTTTCATTTTCGGGTTACCGCCATCGCGAGCCATCAAACCGCGCTCTCCCGGGCGCTCGACAATCGCACCGTCCTCGGGCTCTTGTTCATGCTGCCCGCGGCGACGTTGTTGCTGCTTTTCCTGACCTATCCGCTGGGACTGGGCACGTATCTCGGCTTCACCGACACCAAAGTCGGGCGTGGCGGCACCTGGGTTGGCCTGGAAAATTACGAGTTCCTGTGGGGAGATGAAGTCACGCGCCTGGCGCTGTTCAACACGCTCTTCTACACGACCGTCGCCAGCGTGATCAAGTTCGGACTTGGCCTCTGGCTCGCGCTGCTGCTTAACAAGCATCTGCCGTTCAAGGCGATTCTGCGCGCGGCGGTGCTGCTGCCATTCATCGTGCCGACCGCCCTGTCTGCAATCGCGTTCTGGTGGATTTACGATTCTCAATTCTCGATCATCAGTTGGGCGCTGATGCGGATGGGATTGATCCACCAGTACATCGATTT